>CAZRDA010000029.1:0-1492 GCA_964598715.1 uncultured bacterium
TGGTCTTCCCGTACAGGATCGAGTGGGCCCCGGCCGAGTTGTTGCCGATCATCCCGCCGACGGTGGCCCGGTTGCTGGGGGAGACGTCCGGGGCGAACATCAGGCCGAGCCGGCGCAGGTGGGCGTTCAGTTCGTCCAGGACCACTCCCGGCTGGATCCGGGCCCAGCCCTCCTCGGGGTTCACCTCCAGGATGCCGTTCAGGTACTTGGACAGGTCCAGGTGGATGGCCCGGCCGCAGGCCTGGCCGGCGAGGGAAGTCCCGGCCCCGCGGGGCAGGACCGGCAGTCCGTGGCGGCCGGCGATCTGGATGGTGGCGACGACGTCCCCCGTATCACGGGGGATGACCACCCCGAGCGGCTCGATCTCGTAAATGCTGGCGTCGGTGCTGTAGAGCACCTTCGTCATTTCGTCAAACCGGACTTCGCCGGCGACGTGCCTTTGCAGCTCGCGGATGACGCCCTCGAGAGCCATGCGACTGGGTCCTCAGCCTGCCCAGGAGATGCGCAGAGAGTGGGAAAGGCCCGCGGAGGCTGGCCGCCTCCGCCCTCGCGGGGATTCTAATACAAACGAGATACACCGTGTGACAAAAGGTCCGGGTGGCGCCGGCGACAGGACCCGGACGTTGTCACTGTGATTCACTCCGGCGCCCGCTCGGCCATCAGGCGCCGGAGGCGGGCGGGGTGATTGGTCATGATGCCGTCCACGCCCAGGTGGAGCAGCCGGCGCATCTGGGTCTCGTCGTCCGCCGTCCAGGCGTAGAGTCGAAGGCCGGCGGCGGCCGTGAGCGCCCGCTCCCGCGGCGTGATCAACTCGTGGCGCAGCGCGAGGCCGCCGGCCCCGGCCGCAGCGGCCAGCCCCCCCGGATCCACCGGCCGCCCCTCCAGCACGACCGCCGTCTCCACCTCCGGCACGGCCAATCGCACGGCAAGGAGGGCAGGGTGGTCGAAGGAGATCACCACCGCCTCCCGCAGGACGCCTCCGTCCTTCAGGCAGCGGACCACCGCCGACTCGATCCCGGGGTAAAAGTCACTGCCGCCCTTGATCTCCACGAAGAGGCGGGCGCGCCCCCGCGAGAAGGCCACCACCTCCTCCAGGGTCGGCACGGCCGTCCCGGCGAAGGCCGGCCCGAACCAGGCCCCCGCATCCAGGCGCCGGAGGTCGGCGAGGGTATGCGCCCCCACGGGCCCCTGGCCGTTCGTCGTCCGCCCGAGGGTCGGGTCATGGATGACGACCAGTGCCCCATCGGCCGCCCGGTGCACGTCCAACTCGACGGCGTCCGCTCCCGCGGCCAGCGCCGCCTCGAACGCCGGCAGCGTGTTCTCCGGCTTCAGCCCGCGCGCGCCGCGATGGCCCTGGAGGTCGAATGGCTTTTCCATCTGATTCCCCAATCGCCAATCGGCACTCGAAATGAAAAAAGCCCCGCTGGGCGAGCCTTTTTGAGGAAGCCCAGCGAGGCCGGACCAGAGAAGAGGCCAGTTCGGATTCCTCTAT
>CAZRDA010000029.1:1502-11743 GCA_964598715.1 uncultured bacterium
CCCGGTGGGCGATGTTCAGGATCCGGCCCATGCTCCCCATTCCCTTGGTGCCCGATCGGCGATAATGTCTTAATTTGCTAGAGTGCGCCCACCAAGTAGGCTATTACAATGCCAATCCCAATAGAGGCAACGACACCCCAAAAGAAAGCATGCACCGGCGGAGTCTGTGTGTAGCGGTAAAGGATTGAAGCGATCAGGCCAGGAAAAATGCCGGTGCAGACCGTTGCGAACCACCACCATACAAGCTCATCCGTTTTGTTCCTCACGATGATAGCAGGCACCAGTGTTATGACGGCCATCAAACCAATAATAGAGAATACGGCAAAGGTATCCATGTCTAGCCTCCCTACTAACTCAGGAGTTCTCCTATCTTTCACACCCTATCAGTCACGCCAGCCGCCATCCGATCGGCATGGCCCTTGCCGGGCTGGCCCGGGCTTTGCTATCCTCGCGGCCCTGGGCGAGACGGCTCGGTCCCCCGCCCACTGGAGGCTCCCGTGACCCACCCCCGCGAGAGCGAACCTCGTCTTTCGGCCCCAGGCCGGGCGGCGATCCTCCTCGTGGCAGCCCTCCTGCTTAGCGCGACCACGCGGGCCCTTCCTGCCCCTCCCCCTCCCGTCGAGAACCAGGTCCGCGAGATCCGGGAGCATCCCACCCTGGCGCACACCGTCAGCGGTCTCAGGGTGAAGTCCGGCCTCCCGCTCTACGAGTTCCTCCTCGCCCACCCCGACATCACGGCTGCCCTCGGACGGGCCCTCGGCGCGGCAACGTACCAGGTCTCACCGGATGGTGAGAACGGGTTCCAGGGCCAGGACGGCAAGGGGGCGCAGGGGCATTTCATGCTCGTGGAGCAAGGCGAGGGGCGGCGCGTCTTCTTCGCCCGGGGATCGTACAAGAAGCCCCTCGTTCCCACGATCCGCGGGCGGTTGGTTCTCGTCCTGGAGTACCGGACGGACGGGGCGGGGAAGGCCGTGATCGAGAACCGAGTCCAGGGCTTTGTCCAGATTGACACCCCGATCGTGGGAGCGCTCGCGAAGATCGCCCGGCCTCTGGTGAAGCGATCCTTGGACAAGAAAGTCCATCACCTCTTCCAGAAGGTTGACCGCCTCCTGGATGCCGCATTGGCCGATCCCTCCGAGGCCATCCAGCGGCTCCAAAAGAACGGGACGAACCCCTCGCAGGACCTGGAGACCCTCCGACGGCTCCTCGAAGCCGAGGTGGCCAGCAAGGCCTCCATCCCATAGTCCACCCAGACGACCCCCGTTCCCCTGCCCCCATCCCCGGACCGTTCCCTCGTGAGGGAGTGCCGCCAGCAAGCGGAGGGCCACCCGTCCATCGCCTGTTCCAGGACCCCGTTCTGGACCTGGTGGGCTCCCGGCGGTCCTCACTGCGCGGAGAACGCGTCCCGGACGGGCCTGTGGTGTCCCGGTCCGATTCTGTGGAAAAAAGCCACACCAAGCTCGGTTCCCGCGTAGAGCCATCAAGGTTTCCAACAAGATAGACATTGGCACGTCTCTTGCGACCAAGACCCGCTGACCTTTGTGCCCGGAGGGAAGTGTGCGGACAGTCGTTCTTGCGATATTCATCAGCATCTGGGTCGCAGTCGCGGTTTACGTGGCTGTCGCGAGCCTCTTTTGTGCCCTCCGGAGAAGTCAGCCTGAGTCCGCCCGCCGGCGCCCTCAACCCGTCTCCTGAGGCCTCCCCACGAAAGGTCCCGTCTTCGCCCTCGCCCCAGTGAAACACCGTACGCGCCGCTTTACCCGCTTGCTCATCCCTTCGCCTGGTGGTGTGCCGTCATCGGCTCCTCAAGGAGTGCGCCCCGGCCGAATCGCTCGATCGTGAGGGGCGCGATGTCAATGGTCGTGGCCTGTCCCGCGAGGATGACCTCGGCCATGACCTTCCCCGTGGCCGGGCTGTGCATGATCCCGTGGCCGGAGAAGCCGGTAGCCACGAAGAATCCCTCGAGGCCCGGAACCGGGCCCAGGATGGCGTGGCTGTCCGGGGAGATGTCGTAGAGGCCAGCCCAGCCTCCCAGCACCTCCGCGTCCGCGAGGGCTGGCACCCGGTGGGCGGCCGCGGCCACCGCCCAGCCGACGGACCTCCAGTCGAGGGCAGCGACTCCATCCGGCGCAGGATCCTGCGGCCCGTAGATCAAAAATCCGGCGCCCTCCCGGCGGAAGACCCAGCCCTTACCCACCTCCACCACCTGGGGGACCAGGCCCTGGATCGCCGGGCAGGGACCCGTCACGAAGACCTGGCGCCGGACCGGCATCACCGGGATCTCCACGCCGGCCATGCGCCCGATCCAGGCGGACCAGGCCCCCGCGGCGCAGAGAACTCTGGGCGTCGGGACCCGCTCCG
The DNA here is from genome assembly GCA_964598715.1 of uncultured bacterium. Classification (GTDB taxonomy): domain Bacteria; phylum Methylomirabilota; class Methylomirabilia; order Methylomirabilales; family JACPAU01; genus JACPAU01. Next base: position 3,864 of record CAZRDA010000029.1, read on the forward strand.
TCCGGGTCCGGACGGCCGTGACCCGCCCGCTGCTCACCTCGATCCCCACGACCTCCGCCCCCTCCCGGATCGCGACCCCGTGGCGCCGGGCGCCGGCGGTGTACCCCCGGATCAGTTCGCTCGGCCCGACGGTCCCGTCCCGAGCGCAGAACGTCCCGCCGGCCAGATCCCCGGTGGACAGGTAGGGCCAGCGTGCCCCGATCTCGCTCGGGCGGAGGACCTCCACCTCCACGCCGAAGCGGGCGAGGCGGGAGGCGTTCTCCCGGAGGCGCGCGGCCAATGCTTCGCCGGTGGTCAGGAGGAGATAGCCGATCCGCCTGAGGTCCGGATCCACGCCGAACTCCTCGGCGAACCCCTCGAGAGCCTTCATGCTCTCGAGGGAGAAGCGAATATTCACCTCGGTGGAGAAGTCCACCCGAAATCCTCCCAGGCTCCTGCCGGTCGAGCCGCTCCCGACCGTCTCCCGCTCCAGGACCAGGATACCCCGCAGCCCCGCCCGCGCCAGATGATAGGCCGTGCTGAGGCCCACGACCCCGGCGCCGATGATCACGATCTCCGCCCGCACGGCTCCCCTCCCCCGCGAGGCCCGGCGGCAGTCTACCCCGCTCCGGACGGGGCGGCAACGGCGTCCTGCCGGTGGATTTTTCCCTGGCGCTCTGCTATAGGGGCGGGGGGGGTCCGATGGAGTGGAATGTCCTGCTCACCGCGGCCGATGGCTGCGGCCGGGACCTGGCCCGGTCGCTCCGACCCTTCGGCCGCTTCCGGTTCACCGGCTACCGGAACGTGCTGGTCGGACGGGTGCAGGAGCCGCTCGCGTTCCTCAACGCGATGCAGGAGCGCGCCGAGAAGGGCGAGGCCCCGGGCAGCCTCATCACCCGGGTCGTTCCGGTGGAGCGGACCTTCCCGGTGAGCGCCGACACCTTCCTCGCGGAGGCCCAGGCGGCGCTGCAGGAGGTCGTGGCCCGGCACCCGGGCCCCCGCTTCTTCGTCCGCCTGGACCGGCGCGGTCTCAAGGGGCGGGTGAATTCCCAGGAGGTCGAGCGGGCGCTCGGGACCTTCGTGGCCGGGGCGATCCGGGCAGCCGGGGGAAGCCCGGCCGTCTCCTTCACCGACCCCGACGTGATTTTTCTACTGGAAACGGTCGGGGAGACGGCCGGTCTCAGTGTCATCCCCCGGGCGCTCCGCCTGGCCTCCCCCCTCCTCAAGGTCCGCTGAGGGCCTTCAGCAGGAGACGGCGCCCCTCCTCCGAGATCCGCAGGACTTGGAGCCGATGGGCGACGCCTCCCGTGTCAGCGGGTGACCGGTCAGCCCCCTCCAGCGTCAGGACCTCCCCGGTGAACTCGACCACCGCGCGCTCCTTCGGCCAGTACACCTCCACGTGCAGGACCGTCCCGGGAGGGAGCGGCTCCGGCAGGGTCAACAAAAGGGCTTCCCCGGCAGCCGGCCGGCAGGCTCCGGCCCGCCAGAGTGAGTGGCTCGGCGGCGTGGAGAAGACGGCCTGGTAGCGGAGGGGAAGTGGCTCTCGAGCCAGTCCCTCCGACATCCCGGCCCTCCTCGGCTCAGGTCAGCTCTCGGTACAGGTGCGCGACGGTCACGATGCCCCGGGAGAAGTTGTCCAGGTCCAGGCGTTCGTCCGGGGCGTGGGCGTTCTCATCCGGGAGGCCGAAGCCCAGGAGGAGGATCGGGAGGCCGAGCCGCTCGGTGAGCGTGGTGACGATCGGGATGGAACCCCCCTCCCTGATGAAGACGGGCCGCCGCCCGAAGCCCCGCGCCAGGGCCCGGGCCCCGGCCTGGAGTGCCGGGTGGTCCGTCGGGGCGAGCCAGGGCTTGGAACCGTGCATCCGGGCGACGGTGAGGGTGACCGACGGCGGGCAGTGGCTCCGGAGCGCGGTCTCGAAGGCGTCCACGATCTTCTCCGGGTCCTGGTCCGGCACGAGGCGCATGCTCACCTTGGCCATGGCGCGCGCAGGCAGGACTGTCTTGGAGCCGACCCCGGTGAAGCCGGACTGAAGCCCGTTCAGCTCGAAGGTCGGCCTGGCCCAGCGCCGCTCGAGCGTCGTGAAGCCGGCCTCCCCGTCCAGGGCCGGGACCCCGAGCGCCTCCCGGTAGGCCGTCTCGTCGAACGGCAGCGCGGCGAAGGCTTCCCGCTCCGCACCCGTGAGGGGCCGGACATCGTCGTAGAAGCCGGGGATCGTGACGCGCCCCTGCTCGTCGGTGAGGCGCGCGAGCAGCCGGCAGAGGACACCGGCCGGGTTGGCGACGCTCCCGCCGAAGATCCCGGAGTGCAGGTCGGTGGCCGGTCCCTGAAGGTCCACCTGGCAGTAGATGAGCCCCCGGAGCCCGACGCAGAGCGCCGGCACCCCTTTCGCCAGCATGGCCGTGTCGGAGATCACGACGGCGTCCGCCTTGAGGCGGCCCGCCTCGGCCATGACGAAGGGTTCGAGGTTCGGGCTTCCCACCTCTTCCTCGCCCTCGATCAGGAACTTCAGGTTCACGGGGAGGCGCCGTTCGGCGCGCAGCCAGGCCTCGGCCGCCTTCAGGTGGATGAAGACCTGGCCCTTGTCGTCCGCCGCCCCCCGGGCGTAGATGGCCCCGTCCCGGATCGCCGGCTCGAAGGGGGGACTCGTCCACTCCTCCACCGGATCCTCGGGCTGCACATCGTAGTGACCGTACACAAGCAGCGTCGGGCGTCCCGGCGCCCCCGTCCACTCCCCGTACACGATCGGATGGCCGGGGGTCTCCCGGACCTCCACCCGGCAGCCGATGCCGCTCAGGCGCTCCGCCAGCCACCGGGCGGCCCGCCGGACCTCCCCGCGGCGGGCGGGGTCGGTGCTCACGCTGGGGATCCGCAGGAACGCCTTGAGTTCCTCGAGGGAGGCCTCCCGGTCCGCCGCGATCGTCCGGAGGACCGCCTCCATCAGGCCCCCTCGTCACCTGGTCTGCTGTAGGAGACGGTGACCACCGTGTGGATCCCCCCCCGGACGGAGAAGTCCCCCACCACCGTCATCCGCCGCGGCTCGCAGGACTTGACCAGATCCTCCAGGATCTGGTTCGTGACGGCCTCGTGGAACGCCCCCTCGTTCCGGTAGGACCAGAGGTAGAGCTTGAGGGACTTGAGTTCGACGCAGCGGGCGTCCGGAACGTAGCGGATCCGGATGGTGGCGAAGTCGGGCTGGCCCGTGCGGGGGCAGAGGCAGGTGAACTCCGGACATTCGAGGGCAATCTCGTAGTCCCGCTCCGGGTTGGGGTTCGGGAAGGTCTCGAGGACCTTGGAAGGGCGGGTCGGCATCGGCTTCTCCGCCGCAGCGTCCGGCTCTCCTAGCATACCGGCCCGCTCCGCCGCCTAGTTCTTCTCATCACGGAAATTGATGTGCCAGTGTGTCCCGTCGCAGAATGGCTTGTTTCGTGAGCCGCCGCACCGACACAGTGTGTAATGCTCTGCTGATTCGGGCCGGGACTGTTCCTCACCCTGTAACTCGGGAGCCCCCACCACCACGTAGGGACCGTCCTTGGAAACGGTAATCGTGGGCTCTCGGTCTCGATCCTTGGCCTCAACGCCATCAATAGAATACCTCAAGGCGCCAGACGGACATTTCCTGATGGTCTCGATGATCTGTTCGACATCCGCGCCATCCGGATCAATCCAGGGTTCAGCCTCCGATTTGAATGCGGATGCGAGACTGTCGGTGCAATATCCAGCGTGGGAACACACCGCCCGGTTGTCGTGAATGGTGATCCTCTGGCCTCGGTACTCAACCCGGGCGTCCGGAGACCTCTCCGCCACTCTGCGCCCGGAAAAGCCAATCCGGGCGTGGGTGCCGTCGCAAAACGGCTTCTTGGCGGATCCACCACAGCGACACAGCGCGATCACCGTCTTCGTGGGAATGGTTTCGCCTCGTGAGTTCTCGAGCGCGCGGATACCCTTGACGAGGTACGGGCCGTTTTCTGCCACTTCGATGGAGGCCTTCTTCGCGTCGTGAGGCGATGTCATTGCCACCCCCTCCCTCGGCGGGATTGCCGATCTGGACGCGTGACGCCCATCCACACGGCGAGACCGAGGGGATGCCCAGGCGAGGGGGGCGAGCCGTCCTGAAGAGAGAAAAGGCTGGAGGGGGGATGCGTCATCCCCACCACTCCAGCCTTCCTCCCCGCCAGCCCCTCTGCACGCGGCCGCGGGCCTGGGCCCGCGGATGGACAGATTACGCCGGCTTATCCAGCCCTGGAATTCGCTGTTGCGGATCCGGGAGCGGCAATCCTCCCGAAACCCCTTCCCTGACCGCAACCGGCCCGACCGGCACCACCGGCGGCCGGGGGGCGGGCCTGGCAACGGCGGGTCTGGGAGCGGCAGGCTTGCGCGCAACCGCTTTCCGGCCCTTCGCCACCATCGCCGTCTTCTTGGTCGGCTTCTTCGCCGCCTTTGCCTTTCCCCTCGTCCCCTTCCGCCCCGCTGCCTTCGCCTTCCGCATCCCCTCCCCCTCCTCTGTGGGTTGGACGCCCCGGACACCCTACCGGCCCCGCGTACCGGTTCAGCATCTTATGCGATGGACGGGGGGCGTGTAAACAGGAAATCACCGCGGGGCTGCTGGGCTGGGAGGGGGGTCCGGCGAAACGGCCCGGCCGGGGGAGCGGTTCTCCCGTCTCAGTCGGTCCGGCGGGGACCGCCAGTCGGACGGCTGTAGAGGGTGTTGGCCAGGGCCTGGAGGGTGGCGGCGATGCGGTCGCAGCTCTGCTCGATGGCAGTCCACTGGGGGCGGTAGCCGGGGTCGGCCTGGGCGAGTTGGGAGGCGGTGGTGATGACCTGGAGCGCGTTCCCGATGTGGTGCTCCAGGAAGGAGACCAGGGCCTCCAGGTCCGGCCCCGGGCCGGCCGCCAGGGGGCTCCCTACCTCCTCCTGCACCAGACCTCTTGCCAGCGGCACACTGTCTCCTTTCCGTGCGGGAGGCACCAGCCGCCCGCATTGGGTGGTGGGCATTGCAACCTCTATGCCGCCAGCCTCGGGAACGCGGATCCGAGGAGGGGTATGGCACCGAGGAGGTGAACCCGGGGAGGGGGACGCGGCAGCCTGGTTAGGAAAGGGAGGAGGGTTTGACCCGCTTGGCCGCGGCCATGTTGACCACGTTGAGGAGCCGGTCCAGATCGAAGGGCTTAGAGAGGCAAAAGTCGGCTCCTGCGGCAAATGCCTGCTGCTGGAACTTGGGGTCGTTACCCGCGGTGAACATGATCACCGGGACCCCGCTCAGCCGGGCATCCTGCTTCAGTTGCCGGCAGGTTTGGTACCCGTCCATCCCGGGCATCATGACATCAAGGACGAGGGCGTCGGGCTTGGAGATCTCGGCCTTTGCCAGCGCCTGCTCACCGGTCGTGGCCGGGATGACGTGATAGCCGTGACTCTCCAGGAAGTCCTTCACCAACTCAAGGATCTTCAGGTCGTCGTCAATGACGATTACGATCTTCATGCCTTCAACGGTCATTCCAACTCTCCGCCTCGGCGCCCCCGCTGGGGCGCCGCTAGTCTACCGGCCCCCGGCGGGTAGTTCAACCGGAATCTGACCGCATCCCCTGGATACGGGAGGGGAGAGGGGAGGCTGGCGGCGGCCCGCCAGCCGAAGGCGAAGCGAGCCAGCGAGACCACGGGGCGCCCCGCGGGCCGGGGGAGCATCGCCCGTGAAGAGACTCCTGGTCCTCCTCCTGGTCGCGGCTGTGCTGGGGATGCTGGCGTACGACTACGTCACCACCGGGACTCTCAGTCTCTTCCCCGGGGCGCGCCTGGAGGACGACCGACAGCTCGCCGCTCTGATGAAGCGGATGGGCAGATAGGAGGAGCCTGAAGCGCGCCGCGCCGGTTCTGCTGCTCGTCCCGACCCTCGTGGGGTGCGCCGCGTCGAAACCGGTCCTCTATCCAAACGCCCACCTGGCCCGAGTCGGCCCAGGGCAGGCCGAGAGGGGGGCGGGGCGGCCATCTGCGCGGCGGGCGGAGCGGTCCGGGGCAGCGCGGCCCCCTGGGTGCTGGTTACCGGCGGGGGCCCGCCTGGAAAGCTCGCGGGACATCAAGGGGCTGCCAAAGGACGAAACCGTCAGCGCTTCGGGCCTGAGTCGGAGGTGACTTCATCGGGGGGAGCCACCTCCCCGGGCCTACTGGCCGCCGATGGACACGGTGAGGCTGACCGTCTCCTCCCTGTACGGTGACGGGATGTACGCGAGCTCGAGGCGGATCTCCTTCAGCTTCTTCGCCTTCAGCGCCTCGGCGGGGAAGTCCACGTCCACGGATTGGGTGGCATCCTGCCCGGGGCCGAGCTGCTCGGCGCCGTACGTGGCGAACCTGATGGTCGGCTCGGTCTGTGCCTCACTGAGCTTGATGGGCCTCCCCTGGGCGTCGATGTACTGGATCTTTCCCGCGACAAGGCGGACGGTCTGATTCGTAGAGCTATTCTTCAGCTTAAGCGTCCCTGTAAGCTTCGCCGGAGAGACGAGGCGGCCGGAGCCCTTCTCGATCCGCTCCGTGACCTTCATCTCCGTCACGTCGCCCGTAACGATCCCGGCCTTCACCTTCACCGAGGCCGGCGTCACCGTGTAAACTTTATCCTCGATCACCGCGGCCGTCCCTGACGGCTGCTGGGAGCAGCCGGGGGTCATCGCCGCCAGCGCCGCGGCCAAGACCGTCACGCCTACCCATTTCCACATCGCCGCCTCCTTCTCGCAAGGACGCTGATAGTCAGAGCTTGCCGTTGTACCGTTTGCCTGGCGCAGAGCCCCCGCTCACTCCCGCTCAGACGAGAAGACGAGGCTTCCGCGCAAATTCAGAGGACGTCATGCCGTTCGCGACGCTGATGCAAGAAGCGGTGACCCACGCCTAGGCCATGGTGGGGGCGGACTTGGCCGCCCCCACCATAGACCTGTCGGCTTTAGACCGCTTGCCGAGCGGCGATCTTGTGGAAGGTCGAGTTGGAAACCTCAAGGGTGTGAACCTGAGGGGTTCCCTCAACCACTTTCCCCAGGGCCTTCAGCACTTCTGGATAGGTTCCCCGGTTATACGCTTCCGCGCTCTCTTTCTGATCCCACAAACTGATTGAGACCGCTTCCAATCCGCCCGGGACGACGAACGCGATTTCGTCCTGGAAGCCTTTCTGCTTTCGAAGCAGGGGAATGATGTCCTTCTCGAGCGTCTGGGTAAACTCGGCAACGCTGTTGGCCTTGAGACGCATGGACACATTTCGAGCAAACATGTGAACCTCCTCGGTTGGGACAGCTAAGTGAGCGGGATTCCAGATAACCTGCCTTAGCTCAGATGACCTGAAGAGTGAGTATAACTGCTCATCTCATTAACCATAATCGGTTAATTAACTTTACTTGTCAAGCGAAATGTGAGAAATTTCTAATGCGCAAAAGTACTTAATTCAAAAGAGTTAATCAGGAGGAATCCCAGTGGACGTTCCTCTAGTCATCAAGCGCCGGCTGGAAGAATTGGGGGTTGAGCAGAGAAGTCTGGCAACTGCCGCCCAAGTGACGGAGTCCTACATTTCCCAGTTGCTGACGTACAAGAAAGCACCCCCCGCGCCGAACCGGACAGATATTTATGACAAGATGGAAAAATTCTTGAAACTCCCCAGCGGTGAGCTGGCCAGGCTCGCTGACCTCCAGCGGAAGGAAGAATTGAAGAGACGATTAGGGGACGTGCCCACGCCCTTATTTAGAGAAGTCCGAGAGTTGATTCTCCGCAAATGCAACCCCGACAAACAACTTCAAGTAGGCGCGATTTTTGAGAAGCAGCCCTTCGGAGAACTCGAACGCCTCGTCACACAGAAGATTTTGGACGTGGCGAAGAGACTTGCCAAAGAAGAATTAGAAAGTGAACACTGGCTCCGCCTGGTGGCTCGACTCAG
>CAZRDA010000030.1:0-11660 GCA_964598715.1 uncultured bacterium
GACCCCCTTGACCACGGTGGCGGTGAGGGGGGCGGTGTCCGCCGAGGCCACCTCCCCCTGGTACGCGATCCGGATCTCCTGCATCCGGCCCTCGCTCAGTTGGGAGCAGAGGCGCCCGAGTTTCTCCGCCAGCGGAAGAAAGGGCCCGATCCTGGCCAGCAGCTCCGGGTCAATGCTGGGGGCGTTGACGGCGTTGCGCACCACCCCCCGCTCCAGGAAGTCCGTGACCTGCTCGGCCATGGCCATGGCCACGTTCTCCTGGGCCTCCTCTGTGGCCGCCCCCAGGTGCGGGGTGCAGATGAAATTCTCCAGGCCGATGAGGGGGCTGTCGGCGGCGCCCTCGTTCACGAAGACGTCCAGGGCCGCCCCGCCCACCTGCCCGCTCCGCAGGCCCTCGTACAGGGCCTGCTCGTCCACGATGCCGCCCCGGGCGCAGTTGATGATCCGCACCCCGCGCTTCATCATGGCGATGGCCTTGCCGTCAATCATGTTCCGGGTCTCGGGCCCGAGTGGGACGTGCACCGTGAGGAAGTCGGAGCGGCGGAAGACCTCCTCCAGGTCCACCAGGTCCACGCCGAGGGGGGTGGCGGCCTCCCGGGAGATGAACGGGTCGTAGGCGACGACCCGCATGGAGAGCGCCTTGGCCCGCCGGGCGACCTCGGAGCCGATCCGGCCGAGGCCGATGATCCCCAGGACCTTGTTGAAGAGTTCCACGTTCATGAAGCGGCCCTTCTCCCAGCGGCCCTGCTTCAGGGACATGGTCGCCTGGGCGACGTTCTTGGCGAGGGCGAGGAGGAGCGCGATGGTGTGCTCCGCCGTGGTCACCGTGTTCCCGCTGGGGGCGTTCATGACCACGATCCCGCGGGCGGTGGCCGCCTCGAGATCAATGTTGTCCACCCCCACGCCGGCCCGGCCGACGACCTTGAGGCGCGTGCCGGCCTGCAGGACGGCGGCCGTCACCTTCGTCGCGCTCCGGATCACCAGGGCGTCGTACTGACCGATGCAGGCCAGCAGCTCCTCGAGGGTGAGCCGGTTCCGCACGTCCACGGCGAACCCGGGGGCGTGTCGGAGGACCTCGATCCCTCGGGGGGCCAGGTCGTCGGTGACCAGGATCCGCTTCGACACAGGGGGATCCGGTGGCATACGGTGTTCTCCTCAGGTCTCGTCCGGTCGCGCCCCGTTGGGGCCGGGCGGGCACGCCCCCCCCTGGGCCGGGCAGGGCCGATCCTCCGGGGGGGAGTGACGGGGCGGCGGCGGGGACTACTTCTGGAGGACGTCCTGGGCGGCGCGCAGGCCGTCGCCCAGCCGCACGGGGTAGCCCAATTCCGCCAGGGTGAACTCCAGAGCAGCGATCCCCGTGAGGACATCGAAGGAATCGGCGTAGCCGAGGGTCGCGATTCGGAAGATCTTCCCGGCCATGGACCCCTGCCCCCCGGCGATGGTGATCCCGTGCCTGTCCCGGAGGGTCTGCACGATGGCCTCGCCGTCCACTCCCTCGGGGGCCTTCACCGCGGTGACCGCCGGGGACGGCCGCTCGGCGAAGAGGGTGAGGCCCAGCGCCGAGACGGCGGCCCGCGTGGCCCTGGCGAGCCGCTCGTGGCGGGCGAAGATCGCGGGGAGTCCCTCGGCCTGGAGCAGACCCAGGGCCGCCTTCAGTCCCACGACGAGGGAGATGGCCGGGGTCCAGGCGCTCTGGTGCTTCGCCTGGGCCTTGCGCTCCGTCAGGAAATTAAAGTAGTAGCGGGGGAGCCGGGCCCGCTCGGCCGCGGCCCAGGCCCGCTCGCTAAGACCGGCGAAGGCCAGGCCCGGCGGCAGCATCAGAGCCTTCTGCGAGGCCCCTACCACCACGTCCACGCCCCAGGCGTCCATCGGGAGGTCCACGACCCCGAGGCTCGTGATGGCGTCCACCACCAGCATCGCCGGCGTCTGCTTGACGATGGCTGCGAGGGCCTCCAGGTCGTGCAGGACCCCGGTCGAGGTCTCGCTGTGGGTGGCGAAGACCGCCGCGATGCGCGGGTCGTGTCGGAGGAGCACCGCCACATCGGCAGGGTCCACGGCCTGGCCGTAGGGGATCTCCAGCGGGATCACGGTCAGGCCGTGTGCCTGGCAGATCTCCGCCCACCGCTCCCCGAACTTCCCCCCCCGGACGACCAGGACCCGATCGCCAGGGGAGCAGGTGTTCACGACTGCCCCTTCCATGGCCCCCGTGCCGGAGGCGGCCAGGATCAGGACGTCCCGCTCGGTCTGGAAGAGCCACTGGAGGCGGCGCCGCGCCTCGGCGAAGAGGGCCTCGAACTCCGGCGTCCGATGGTGGATCATCGGTTCGGCCATCGCCAGGAGGACCTCCGGCGGAACCGGGGTCGGGCCAGGGGCCAGGAGGCGGAACTTCTTCATCGGCACATCTCCGCGATGGGGCGACGCCCGTCGTTTTCCTTCGGAGTGCGGCGGGAATCACACCACATCGGGTGGCGGAAGTCAAGGTGGAAGCCGGCCGTCCGGGCACGGGGGAGCGCTCCGCCGGGCCCTCCGGGCGGTTTTTCGTTGAGCGGGAGCGTCGCGTGTGCTAGCGTCCGGAGCCGGTCGCGGTCAGGTGCCGGGCCACGCGGCCGCGGCCGGGGCCGCAGGGGAGGAGAACGTGCCGGGGCGTTTCCGTGGAACGCAGCGGTGGGGGGGAGCGGCGCTGAGGGGCCTCCTGCTGCCCGGCGTCTTCCTCGTGGGCCTTCTCCTGGGGGGTTCGGCTGATGCGGCTGGCCCGGCGGAGGGTGGCCTCGCGCCGGACTTCACCCTCACCCTCTTCTCCGGCAAGACCTTCACCCTGGGCGATCTCAAGGGCAGGCCGGTCTTCCTGAACTTCTTCGCCTCCTGGTGACCCCACTGCCAGCGGGAGTCTCCCGCTCTCATCTCGGCGTACCGGGCCTACGCTGACCGGGGAATGGAGTTCCTCGGGATCAATGTCTTCGATGAGGAGGCAAACGGCCGGCGGTACATCGAGGGGCGCCGGGTCCCCTACCCGGCCGGCTACGACGACGGGAACCGGATCGCGGGCCTCTACGATGTTCGGGCGACCCCGACCTCGGTCTTCATCACCCGGGCAGGGCGTGTGATGGCGGTGAAGGTGGGGGGGATGGACGCCCCCACGCTTCGGGAGATTCTGGAGCGGCTCCTCAAGGCCGAGTGACTCGGGTCGGCCGCTTCGCCTGCAGGCCCCCGGCGCGATCCGGGCCGCGCCGTCGGTTCCCCTCCTCACCCCCGCCTCCTGAGGGTCCGCTTGGTTCCCCCGTTGGTTCTTGTGCCTGGTCACCCGCCGCGTGTTTGGCTTCTCCTCGTGTGCACCCTTGAGCCGGTAGTCGCTGTCGCGGCTGCCTTCCTGATCCGGTGGCACGGCCCCTGCACAACGCGCCGGGCAAAGCACGCCATAGGCCGGAAAGCGGTCGCCGCGGGCCCTTGGCTTCGCCACGGCGATAGGGTATAAGGGCCTCGGGTTTCTTTCAGAGAGGGAGCGGGAACCACGATGCTCGGACTTGGCCTGCTGTACCGGCTCTACGCGAAACGCCTCCTCCGGGAGGTGCGGGGCGGGGCGATGCCCCGGCACATCGGCTTGATCCTTGATGGCAACCGCCGCTTCGCCCGGGAACTGGGCCTGAGCGACCCCATGGAGGGGCACCGGCGAGGGGCGGACCGTCTGGAGCAGGTCCTGGACTGGCTGGAGGAGCTGGAGATCCGGATTATCACCATCTACGTCCTCTCCACCGAGAACCTCTCGCGCCCGCCGGAGGAGCTCCAGCGCCTCCTGAACCTGATCGAGACCAGGATGCGGGCCGTGGCCACGGACGCAAAGATCCACGGCAAGGAGGTGCGGGTGCGGGCCGTCGGCCAGCTCGGCCTTCTCCCCGCCTCCGTCCAGGAGGCGTTCCGGGCTGCGGAGGAGGCCACCGCTCACTACGGGAACTTCTTCCTGAACATCGCCGTCGGGTACGGGGGCCGGCAGGAGATCGCCGATGCCGTCCAGGCCCTGCTCCGGGAGCGGGCCCGGGGCGGGAAGGGCCTTCCGGAGGTCATCGCCGAGGTCACCCCCGAGGCGATCGGCAAGTACCTGTACACCTACGACCTGCCCGACCCGGACCTCATCATCCGGACGAGCGGCGAGGTCCGCCTCTCCGGCTTCCTCCTCTGGCAGTCGGCCTACAGCGAGTTCTACTTCTGCGATGCCTTCTGGCCCGCCTTCCGGAAGATTGACCTGCTCCGGGCGGTCCGGGCCTACCAGCAGCGCAAGCGCCGCTTCGGCACGTAGCCGTGGCCTTCCCCGTCACCACCTGACCTCCCTTTCCCTCGATGGACAAGAAGCAGGTAGCGGCCATCCTGGAGGAGATCGCGGCCCTCCTGGAGCTACAGGGGGAGAACCCGTTCAAGTCCCGGGCGTACCTGACGGCTGCTCGGGCCATCGAGGCGGCGGAGCAGGAGCCGCCTGCGCTGGTGGAAGCCGGCGCCCTCCGGAGCCTGAAAGGGATCGGGGAGGCACTGGCGGAGAAGATCACGGAGTTGGTCCGGACCGGCCGGATGCGCTACCACGAGGAGCAGAAGGCCAAGCTCCCCACCAGTCTTCTGGAGTTGCTCCGGATTCCCGGCCTCGGGCCCAGGAAGGTGCGGGCCGTTCACGAGCGGCTCGGCGTGAACAGCGTGGCCGACATGGAGGCGGCCTGCCGGGCGGGGAAGGTGGGTGGCCTGGAGGGATTCGGCCCGAAGACTCAGGAGAACATCCTGAAGGGCATCGAGCGGCTCCGGGCCCACGCGGGCCGCGTGCTCTTGAGCGAGGCCCTCCCGGTCGCCCTGGCCATCCGGGCCGCGCTCATCTCCCATCCCGCCGTACAGCGGATCGAGGTAGCCGGTGCTCTCCGGCGCCGCCTGGAGACCGTCGAGGAGATTGATCTGGTGGCCTCCGCCTCTGACCCGGCCGCTCTCATGCGGGCGTTTACCACGCACCCGCTGGTCGCGGAGATCGTCGCGCACGGCGTGACCGAGGCCACCGTCCGCCTGAACACCGGGATCCGGGCCGACCTGCGCGTCGTTGCCGACGCCGAATTCCCCTTCGCCCTGCACCATCTCACCGGCAGCACGGAGCACAATGTGGCCATGCGCAACCGGGCCATCGCCCGGGGCCTCACGATGAGCGAGCACGGCCTCTTTGCAGGGGAGACGCTCCTGCCCTGCCAGGACGAGGCGGCCGTCTTCGAGCGGCTGGGCCTCGCCTATATCCCGCCCGAGATGCGCGAGGATCGGGGAGAGATCGAGTCGGCGGAGCGGGGGGCCATGCCGGTTCTGGTGGAGGAGAGCGACCTGACGGGGACCTTCCACTGCCATACCACCTGGAGCGACGGCATCAGCAGCCTGGAGGAAATGGCCGCGGCGGCGCGGCAGATGGGGTTCCAGTACCTGGGGATCGCCGATCACAGCGAGGCGGCGAAGTACGCCGGGGGTCTCAGCCGGCAGCGGGTCGCGGAGCAGCACGCCGCCATTGACCGCCTCAACGGGACCTTCCGGGACTTCCGGCTCCTCAAGGGGATCGAGGCGGACATCCTGGCCGACGGGGCGCCGGACTACGACTCGGACACCCTCGCCCGCTTCGACTACGTGGTCGCCTCCGTGCACTCGCGCTTCGGGATGGATGCTGCCAGCATGACCGCGCGCATCGTGAAGGCCCTCAGCCATCCTCGCGTCACGATCCTGGGGCATGTCTCCGGGCGCCTGCTCTTGCGCCGGGAGCCGTACGCCTTCGACCTGGAGGCGGTCCTCCAGACGGCCGCCCGGCACGGGGTGGTGGTGGAGATCAATGCGAATCCGCAGCGCCTGGACCTGGACTGGCGCCACCTGCGCCGAGCCCGCGAACTGGGCGTCCTGCTGGCCATCAACCCCGATGCTCACTCGACCGAGGGGTTGCGCGATATCGCGTACGGGGTGGGGGTGGCCCGGAAGGGTTGGTGTACCCGATCCGACATCCTGAACGCCCGTCCCCTCCCCGAGGTGCTGGCCTTCCTCGCCCACCGGAAGGCCGCCTGAGATGCCGGTGCGCGCAGCCTCCCTGCTGCTGCTCACCGCGCTGACCGCCTGGGTCCTCTGGCGCGTCCTGTGGGCGGGCCTCCCCGCCCTCCCCCTCCCGGATCCGCTCGCCGGGAAGCCCGTCGCTCGGGCCGCGGTTGGGGGGCTCGTGGCCGTCGTCGCGGCCGTCGGGTGGGTGACGGTCCTGCGGGTTGCCGTCAGGCGGCGCGCCCGCTCCCTGGCGTACCGCGCGGCGGCGGCTGCGGTCGGGCTGGACCCGGAGCGGGTGCGGGCCGCGGCCGCCGGGAGGCAGGCGAACTGCCCGGCCTGCGGAAAGCCGGTGGCGGTCCTGAAGGCGGACCGCTGCGCCTACTGCGGGACCGCCTTCAGTGCCGACGTCCGGAAGGCCATGGCCGCAGCGCGGGAGGCAATCCTCAGGGACCTGGCGGCGGGGGAGGCCACGGGTGGAGAGGACCGCGGGTCCGTGGTATAGTGTGCTCGCCCGGGCCAGCGCGATTCGGTGGGGGACGAGTCGGCTGGCCGTTAACATGTGCGGGCGTAGCGGAGGTCGGTCAGAAGGAGGTCCGTCATGATGATCCGGTCATCCATCCGAGCGCTGGTGCTGATCATGGTGGTGGGGGTCCTGCTCGCCGGCTGCGTGGCCAAATCCGCGCTTGAAGCGAAGGAGCAGGAGGCGGCAAAGGCCAGGAGCGAACTTCAGGCGGCGCGCGCCGCCGGGCAGGCCCTGGCCGCGGAACTGGAGGCGGCGAAGACGGAAGGGGCCGGTGTGCGGCGGGACCTGGAGACGAGCCGCGGGATGCTCCAGGGCACGAACAAGCGCGTCGTGGAGTTGGAGCAGGACATCTTTCAGCGCGAGGGGGAGATCAGCCGTCTGCGGGGGCTCAGCGAGGACCGCGCGGCGGATATCGCCCGCTTGCAGAAGGTGACGGAGGCGAAGGAGCAGGAGATCGCCCGTCTCCGGAGCACCTACGACAGCCTGGTGCGGGATCTCAAGAAGGAGATCGAAGCGGGCGAGATCAAGGTCACCCAGTTCCGGGACCTGCTGACGGTGAACCTGGTGGAGAAGATTCTCTTCGATTCGGGCCGGACGGAGATCAAGCCCCGGGGGCTGGAGATCCTGAGCCGGGTCGGGGGGATCCTGAAGGGGGTCCAGGACAAGGTGGTCCGGATCGAGGGGCACACCGACAACGTGGCGATCGGGGCCGCGCTCCGGGCCCGCTTCGCGACCAACTGGGAACTGTCTACCGCGCGAGCCACGGTGGTGGCCCGCTTCCTCCAGGACAAGGTGGGGCTCGACCCGAGCCGGCTCTCATCCACGGGCTACGGCGAGCACCGGCCGGTGGCCCCGAATGACACCGATGAGGGGCGGGCCCAGAACCGGCGGATCGAGCTCATCCTGGCCCCGCTCCCCCCGGCGGCCCCGGTGGGCGGCTGAACCGGCCCCGCGTTCCGGCCCGCCGCGCCCCCACGCGGCGCGGCCACCTCCGTCCCCCATGAACCAGCCCGACCTCGACGAGCGGTTCCAGCGGCGCATCAAGGGGACCTTCACCGAATCCCTGGGGATGCGCCTCCTGGAGCTCCGCGAGGGCTACGTCCGGGGCGAACTGCGGGTCCGCGACGCCCTCAAGCAGCCCTACGGACTCCTGCACGGGGGGGCCATTGCCACCTTCGCCGACTCCCTGGTCGCAACCGGGACCGGCCGGTTCCTGGCTGCCGGCCAGACCATGACCACCATCGAGTTCAAGGTGAACTTCATGGTTCCGGTGACGGACGGCACCGTTCAGGGGGAGGCGACGGCCCTGCACCGGGGCCGCCGCACGATGGTCTGGGAGGTCCGGATCACCGATGGTCGGGAGCGGCTGGTCGCCCTCATGACCACGGCGGTCATGATCCTGGACCCGCAAAACACGCCGAACGCTCCCCCGGCCCCCTAATACAAACGACAGAATCACAGTGACAACGTCCGGGTCCTGTCGCCGGCGCCACCCGGACCTTTTGTCACAAAAGGTATGTCGTTTGTATTAGCCCTGCCCTCCGACTCGTTTCCCGCCCGGCCAGTCCGGTCACAGCGCTGTCATTGGCGGGCAACCGACCCAGAGCGCGCCGTCCTCCACGAAGACCGGCAGGGCGCGCAGGACCTCCCCGACGCAGGGGCCGGCCACGCAGAGCCCGGTATCCGGCTCGTAGGTGGCGCCGTGGGTGGCGCAGACGAGGTGCGTCTCGGCGGCGTCGAAGAAGCGGTTTTCCACCCAGTCCAGAGTCATGGGGAGGTGCTGGCACTCGTTCACGTAGGCGTAATGGGTGCCCCGATAGTTGATGAGGAACCCCTCCAGCGTGACGGGGCCGCAGGTCAGACTGAACTTGCGCGAGGTCCCCGGCGCCAGGTCACCGAGGGCGACGACGCGCACGCGGGGCGGGATGCCCATGGAGGGGTCAGTGCACGCTCTGGGAGCCCTCGCGCGAGGGCCCGGCAATGATGTGGGAGGCGTGGTGGAGGACCATCCGCCATTTGCCATCCAGTTTCTGGAAGAGGTTGGTGGCGAGGACGGAGGTGACCGCGACGTTGCCCTGCTGCTGGCTCAACAAGTTCTCCGTGAGGACCATCCAGGCGAAGGCCCCCGCCACCTCGACCCGGGTATCGGTCAGGGTGAAGCGGACCTCGCCGCTGTTCTTGAAAATGAGCACCCAGGATTCCCGGACCGCCTGCCAGCCCCGGAGCTGCCGCCAGCCGGGGTGGATGCAGACGACCCAGGGCGTCGTGGCCCAGACCGCCTCCATCTCCTCGAGACTGAGGTGCTCGAAGGCTTTGTAGAACCGCTCGTTGGCCTCCCGCACCAACGTGAGATCGTCGCGTGCGACCGCCATGGCCTCTCCCGCCTCAGGCCTCGGCGAACCGGACCGCCGGGCGGTGCGGCAGGACCCCCTCCTCCCAGCCCATCCGGAGGAGGACCTCCACCCCCCGGCGCCCCTTCGCGCCGAAGTCCAGCGTGTAGTCGTTCACGTACATCCCGACAAAGCGGTTGGCTGTCGTCCGGTCCAGGCCGCGCCCGAACTGCAAGGCATAGGTGAGGGCTTCCTCCCGGTGCGCCAGAGCGTAGCGGATGCTCGCCTTCAGGAGGCGGGAGAGGTCCCGCACGGCCGGCTCCCCCAGATCCCGGCGGACGGCGTTGGCGCCGAGGGGCAGCGGCAGGCCGGTGGTCTCGTGCCACCACTTCCCCAGGTCCACCGCGCAGGTGAGCCCGTGCTGCCGGTACGTCAGTTGCCCCTCGTGGATGAGGAGGCCGGCCGCCACGCGACCTTCGGCGACCGCGGGCAGGATCTGGTCGAAGGGCATCTCCACGAACGGGAACTCGCCCAGGCAGACCCGCAAGGCGAGGAAGGCGGTGGTGAGCCGCCCCGGGACGGCGATGGTCGCCTCCCGCAGGGCCTCCTGGGGCATGGCCTCCCGGGCGACGACCAGGGGGCCGTAGTTGTCCCCGATGCTGGCGCCGTGGGGCAGCAACACGTAGCGGTCGGTGACGTAGGCGTAGGCATGGAGGGAGAGCGCGGTCACTTCGAGGCGGCCCTCCAGCGCCCACTCGTTGAGGGTCTGGATATCCTTCAGGATGTGCTCGAAGCGGTACGGGCGTACGTCCACCTTCCCGGATGCCAGGCCGTAGAACATGAAGGCATCGTCCGGGTCCGGGCTGTGCCCCAGGCGGATCACGCGTTCACTCATGCGGCTCCGGTCCTTTCGAGAAATCCCGCCGGTGTGCTTCCCTGCTCCCGGGCCGACGAGAATGGAGCTGCCGCCCTTTCCCCGGTGCCGGCCGCTCCTCCGCCCGATGCCCGGAAAGGGCTACGTCGCGGGCAGCCCCGGGCGGGCGGCAGCTCCCCGACCCGCGGCGACGGTCGGGCGGGCGCCCTTTCCCAGGCGCCGGCGGCGCCTCCGTATCCGCTGTCAGTGCCGCAGGTGCTTCTCCAGGAACGCGAGCGTCCGCTGCCAGGCTGCGGCTGCCTCGTTGGGGCGGTAGAACTCGCGCGTGTCGTTGAAGAACGCGTGCGGCGCGCCGGGGTAGATCGTGAACTCGAAGGCCTTCCGGTGCTTCTCCAGGCTCTCCTGGAGCCGCTCGATGTCCGCAAGCGGGACGGTTGCGTCCGCTCCCGCGTAGAGGCAGAGGATGGGGCACCGGATGTGGCCCACCAGGTCCACGGGGGAGGCGGGCTTGTTGTCGGTAATCTCTTTGTAGATGAGCCGCCCGCCGTAGAAGACGACGGCGGCGGCGAGGTCAGGGGTGTGGCAGGCCGTGAGCAGCGTGACCGTCCCGCCCATGCAGAACCCGACCACGCCCACCCGGTCCCGGCGCACCTCGGGGACCGTCCGGAGGAAGCCGACGGCGCCCTGCACATCCCCGACCAGGCGCCGGTCGGGGAGGGAGGCGATGAAGGCATTGCGCGCCGGCGGGTCCTTGAGGGCCTGCGGTCCCGGCGGCCCCTCCCGGCTGTAGAGGTCCAGGGCGAGCCCGACGTAGCCCTTGGCGGCGAAGCGCCGCGCCACGTCCCGGATGTGGTCGGTGAGGCCGTGGATCTCGTGGACCACCACGAGGGCGGGGAAGGGGCCCGGCCCCTCCGGCCGCGCCAGGTATCCCCGGAGCCGGTCCGGGCCGCTCCGGAAGGTGACGGTCTCTTCCTCTCTCCCCACAGTCCCCTCTACGTGAGCGTCTCGCCCGGCTTGAGCGGGACGATCTCCATCTCTTTCAGGTCGGCGGTCAGTTTCCGGAGGGCCTCCGGGGTCCCGGTGAGCGGCGGGAAGGTCGCGTAGTGCATCGGGATCACCCACCTGGCGTTGAGCAGACGGCAGGCCACGGCGGCCTCCCGGGGAGACATCCCGAAGAGGTCCCCGATCGGCAGCATCGCCAGGGTCGGGTGGTACAGGTCAGCGATCAGTTTCATGTCCGAGAAGATGTTCGTGTCCCCGGCGTGGTAAAACTTGAACCCATTCTCCAGTTCGACCACATACCCGACCGCTTCCCCCCCGTAGAGGATCTCGTCCCCGTCCAGGATGCCGCAGGAGTGATCGGCGTGGACCATCGTGACCCGGATCCCGTCCACCGCCTGCGTCCCCCCTTTGTTCATCGGGAGCGTGGTCCCGACCCCCTTCCTCTGCAGCCAGTGGCACAGTTCGTAGATCGCCACCACCTTGGGCTTGTGCTTCTTCCCCAGGGCCACCGCGTCCCCGATGTGGTCGAAGTGGGCATGCGTGCAGAGCAGGAGGTCCAGCCGGTCGAAGGTCTTCAGATGTTCTGGGCAGGCAGGGTTGCCATCCACCCAGGGGTCAATCACGACGACTTTCTTTTTCGGTGTGACCACCTTGAAGGTGGAGTGGCCCAGGTAGGTGATGGCGACATCCCGGTTGAGCGGCATGCGCACCTCCTCGAGCGAGGGGGACAGGCCGGGGACGGGGAGAGACCGATGGACGCTCGCGCGTCACCCATCTTAGCCGCAACCCGGAGGCCAAGGCAAGCGCGCGCTTGTCTCCGTCAGGATTTTCCGGCATTCTTGCATCGCCGTCGTCCGGACTGGAATCCAATGATACGACGGGTCGCTCCGGAAGGGGCCAGGGTCAA
>CAZRDA010000031.1:0-1833 GCA_964598715.1 uncultured bacterium
GGATCGAGTACTCCCGGGTCCCCCCCGAGTACTTCCGCGCCCTGGGCCGGGTCCTCAAGAGCGCGGTGATCCACGACAGCGTGGTGGTCTCCCACCTGGGGGAACTGGAGTACCCCGACATGGTGGCCGAGATGGCCGACCTGCTCCTGCGGCTTCAGAACGCCCGGTGGGCCGTCTGTCTCGGAAGGTATGAGAAGAACCTGTATCTCTCCCTCCGCACCTCTGACGGGGATGCCAACGCCGGGACGCTCATCCGGAAGGCCGTAGGGCGGACCGGGGCCGCCGGCGGGCACGGCATGAGCGCGGGAGGGAGGATTCCGATCCAGGAGCGGGGGGCGAAGGCGGTGGCGCGGCTGGAGCAGGGGCTGATCCGGCGGCTACTGCGAGGGTTGAAGGTGCGGCCCGGCTCCGGGGTTCGACTGGTCCCCTGAGGGAGAAATCCCTCAGAGGCGGAGGCTCACCCCCACCCCGTCCCGGAGGGGAACGATCACGGTGAGCAGGTCGGGCGAAGCGCAGAGCAGCCGCGTGTACTCCCGGACCCCCAGGGTGCTCGGCGCGGCCGGCTCCTCCGTCGCCACACGCCCGCTCCAGAGGAGGTTGTCGGTGAGCAGCAGGCCGCCCCGCCGGAGCCGGGGCAGAATCTTGGGGAAGGCGGCCGGGTACTGCTCCTTGTCTATATCATTAAAAATCAGGTCGAACGGCCCCGGCGTCCGGTCCAGAAGCGCGAGGGCATCCCCCACCTCGAAGCGGGCCTTTTCCGCGATCCCCGCTCGCCGGAACGTCTCGGCCGCGGCGGCCGCGTTCTCCCCCGAGCCGTCCACACAGAGGAGAGTGCCGTCCCGTTCGAGGCCCCGGGCGAGCCAGAGGGCAGAGTACCCGAACCCCGAGCCCAGCTCGAGGATCCGCCTGGCCCCAACGAGCCGCGCGCAGAGTTCGAGCAGCCGGCCGACGAGCGGCCCCACAATGGGAAACCCGCGCTCGGCCGCCCTGGCCTCCAATTCGGCGAAGAGCGGGTCTGCCGGCCCCGGCAGGGCCTGAAGGTATGCCTCGACAACTGGGGGCAGGAGCGTCAGTCCCCCCTCAGGACGGGCTTGCCTGCCCCCCCCGTCCGGGCGAGGGCGGCGCCGGACAGGCCCGGCACGGCGACGGGCGCCCCCTGATTGACCCAAGAATTCCTCCTGCTTCGTGCCCCTCCAGCCCCGCGCCTACGCGGTCCCGACCTCTGCGTGGATGCGAGCCAGAAGGAGTCCGAAGGCCGGGTCGTTCCCGGTGAGATCGCGCGAGATGATCTCGACTTCCTGCCCACTCCGCGCCCCGAGCCCCAGTTCGATGGCGCGGCGGATCTGGACCTGCTCCCAGACCCCCTTTCCCACGACGTGGTCGGCCTTCCCGTAGTGCTTGAGCGTTGCGAGGCCCACCACGTCGAGCGCGACCGGATCGGTGCTGGCCAGGATCAAGCCGGGCCGGACCACTTCCCCGGACCAGGGGCCTCCGCTGGCCATGACCTGGAGGGCATCGGCAACGTGCAGTCGGGGGTGCACCGCCAGGTTCAGCTCGGCCACCACTTCCTCCCAGGCCGAGCCCCCATAGGCCCAGGGCTTGTTCCGGGCGTGCACGACCCCGACCGTGTTCTTCAGGGCGAAACTGTAGGAGGCTGAGCGGTGGGCCTTTAGGACCGGGACGCTCACGAGGCGCTCGGCCTCGTAGACGGCCCGCGAGACATGGAAGGCGGTGGCGTGGCGGGCCCCGGGCGGGCGGACCTCCACCCACTCCCCCTCCTCCAGGGGCAGCAAGTCGGCCCCGGCCGACGCCGCCACCGCCGCCATGCCGGTC
>CAZRDA010000031.1:1843-11483 GCA_964598715.1 uncultured bacterium
GCTGACCACCGCGGACATCTCACCGACCTGGAGGCGCGAGGCGCCGGCCTCCTTGAGGAGGGCAAGGAGCGCGGCGACCACCCGGGGGTCGGTGGTGGCCGGCGGAGGCTTGCCGTAGACGACGTTCGGCTTGACCAGGACTTGGCGTCCCCGGCAGTCGAGCGCGGCCAGGCCATCCGCCAGGGCGACGGCCTCCCGGACGGCCGCCCCCACATCGTCGGCCCGGACGAGCGCCACGCGCCTCTTCCCGCCGCCGGCCGCGGGCGCTGGGCGGGGCGGGACCACCTCCCCGCCCGGCGAGAAGAGAAACTCCCGCAGGACCGCCCGGCACTGGGGAAAGAGCACGGAGGAGCCGCCCAGAGCCCCGAGGGCCAGGAGGTGGCGGCGGGTCAGGCGCACCTCACAGGTCCTTTGCCATGAGGGCCGCCGAGGAGGGGCAGCAGCCCGCAAACTCGGGCGAGCCACGGAGAGCCGCCGGGACCGACTCGCGCGACACGCGGGTGAAGCCCCAGCCCCGGCAGCGGGCCTCCAGCGTCTCCGTGAGGAGGTATGCGCGCTTGACCCCCTTCGCCCGGGCCAACGCCTCGAGCGCCCGAATGAGGCGCTCGGCGATTCCCCGCCGCCTTGCATCCGCCCGCACCACCAGGGACCGGAAGAGGGCGAACTCCCCGCCCCGCTCCATCCCCACCGCTCCGACGGGACTCCCGGCTTCCTCGGCGACCAGGAAGTCGGCGAAATGCTCCGCCACGCCCGGCGTGGGCAGGCGCGCCTCCTCGAGAAGGGCGAGGATGGCCGGCAGGTCTGCCGCCTCGGCAGAGCGGATACTGATCCCCGACGTCCCGCCCGGCTTGCGGGCGGAGAAGCTCGCGCTCCGGACCTTCCCAGCGAGATCCTCCGCCCCAACCCCGGAGGCCGTGCCGCATCCGCACGCCGCCTCCGGCGCCCCCGCCAGGGCCGCGATCTGTCCAGCCTCGTAGGGGAGGCGGGAGACGACCCGCACGTCGGCGAAGCCGGCCGCCTCGAGGCCGGCCACGTACTCCCGCTCGCTGATCGCGCCCGCGAGGCAGCTCGACCAGGCCGTCAGATCCGCCCGGACCGTCTCCGGCAAGACCTCCGCAACCACGTCCGAGATGAGGAGCCGGGCTCCCGGCCGCAGGACCCGGTGGATCTCCCGGAAGACCGCAGGCTTGTCGGGCGAGAGGTTGATCACGCAATTGCTGATGATCCAGTCCACGGAGGCGTCCGCCACGGGCAGGCGCTCCGCCTCCCCCAGGCGGAACTCCACGTTCGTGTGCCCCGCCGCCGCGACGTTCGCCTCGGCCCGCCGGAGCATCTCGGGGGTCATATCCACGCCGATGACGCGCCCAGTCGGCCCCACCCGCTCCGCCGCCAGGAGGCAGTCAATCCCGCCCCCGGAGCCGATGTCCAGGACCACCTGCCCCGGCTCGACGCCGGCGAAGGCCAGCGGGTTGCCGCAGCCGAAGGCGCCGGCGACGGCCTCCTGCGGGAGGCCCTTGAGCTCGTCGGCACCGTACCCCGCCAGCGGGAAGAACGCCTTCTCCTGGAAGGTCACCGAGCCGGACGGGCCGCAGCAGCCGCCTCCCTCCCGGACCGCCTGCGCGTAGCGCGCCCGGACCGCCGCCTTGATCTCCTCGTTGCTCCTCATCGCGATCCTCCCGCCCGGCGGGTCGTCCCGGGCTCCCGGGAAACCGGGCCGCATTCGCCGGGCCCACATCCGTCCTGCCACCGCGTCACGGCCGCCACGAGCCCTTCCAGGGTCTTCACCACCGCCTCCCGCTCCGCCCGGGCCAGGGGGGCCAGGAGGGCGCGCTGGGTCGCCACCAGGCCCGCCCGGATGCGGCCGAGGAGGGTCCGGCCTCGGGGCGTGATGGAGACCCGGACGACGCGCCGATCCCCCGTGCCCCGCCGGCGGCGGACAAGGTCCTTCCGCTCCAGCGGCGCGAGAACGCGCGTCACCGTGCTGACCGCCAGGAAGAGGTGCCGAGCGAGGGCCGTCACCGTCAGGGCGCCGTTGTCCGCCAGGGCGTCCAAGGCGTAGCACTGGGTCACCGAGAGCCCGTGACAGCAAATGGCGTTGCGGTCCCGGAACTGGTAGCGCCGGGACAACTCCTTCGTGATCTGGTGCATCCGCTCGGCCGCCGCCGTGACCTCGTCCATCGAGCCCCCGAAAATTAGTTGCGACTACCAAGTAAATCTTCTCGTCCCTGCTGTCAAGGAGAATGTTCCGGGAGTCGGAGCAGGAAACCGGTGGGCCGTCAGCGCGGAGAGAGGAGGCGGCGTGTTCCCGTCGGTCGCGCGGGGGCGGGGACCGTCAGGGCCGTCCGCGGCCGGCCACCCTCATTGCCCTTCCCCGGCGCGCTCCCGCTGGCGACGGGCGTAGTAGCAGCCGTCGCAGAACCCGAGCCGGGGGTCCGCGGCGTCAATCCACATCTCCATGGCCGGAAAGGTCTCCCCGCACCTCTGACAGGGGAGCCGGTCCTGCCGCTCTCGGGGCGGGCGGGCTCCCGCCACCACACGCGGCGGCGGGACCGGGTGGACGAGGAGGCGGCCATCCGGAAGCGTGCGCACGGCCAGCGTGTGGCTCCCAGAGCCAACGAGGGAGGCACGCCCGAGGCGGCCCCGTATGCTGCGCATACCTAGTGGGACTCCAACGATCGGAGAACGACGCGAGGCAACATCAGTTGGCCCGGCACTAGAAAAGCCACCGCCCGAGCCCCCGGACCTGGATGACCTTCCGGTCCGGCAGCCTGAGGCACGTGAGCTTGCCCCCGTACACGCAGCCGGTGTCAATCCCGATGCGGTCCTCCCGCATCAGGACCTCCCGCATGGGGGTGTGGCCGAAGACGACCGGCTTCTCGAAGCGGCCGATGAACTGGAAGAACTCTTGCCGGATCCAGACCAGGTCCTCGAGGGTCTGCCGATCCAGGGGGACCAGCGGCCGGATCCCGGCGTGGACGAAGAGGAACCCCGGGGTGTCGTAGTAGGGGCGCAGGTTCTTGAAGAAGGTGAGGTGGGGCTCCGGGATCACCGGGGGCTCCCCGTAGGACCGGAGGGTCTCCTCCCCCCCGTTGAGGAGGTAGAGGGCCTGCTGCTTCCCCTCCAGGTAGTCGAGCAGCATCTTCTCGTGGTTCCCGATCAGGAAGGTGATGCGCCCCGGCAGCCCCCGCACGAACTCCACCACCTCGCGAGACTGGGGGCCCCGGTCGATGTAATCCCCGATGAAGACCAGCTCGTCCCCGGGACCGGGGCCGATCTTGTCCAGGAGCCGCTGGAGGGGGACGAGACAGCCGTGGACGTCCCCGATGACGTACAGGGCCCCCCTCTCGCCGGTCTCCTGGCCCATGCCCCTCCCGTCGGGCCGCCGCGGCGGCGCCCACGCCGCCCTACTCTACGGGAAAGGTCGGAGGCGGGTCAAGGCGGCCGGACGCCGCCTCCCGGAAAAGCAAACCCCGGCGGGGTTGCCCCCGCCGGGGTTGCGGTGTGTGGCGCTCGACCCCTTAGGCGAGCCTGACGACGTTCGCGGCCTGCTTGCCCTTCGGCCCGTCCACGACGTCGAACTCCACCTGCTGGCCTTCGCTCAGCGTCTTGAAGCCGTCGCCCTGGATCGCCGAGTAGTGGACGAAGACATCCGGCCCATCACTTCGGGAGATGAAGCCGTAGCCCTTCGCGTCGTTGAACCACTTCACGGTTCCCTTGCTCTTCACCCCTCTATCCCTCCCTTCCCGTCATGAACTCTCGGAACCCTCGGGTCCCGAGTTACCCCGGCCCCTCCGGGGGCCGGTTCGACCCAAAAAAAAACGCAAGAGCGCCTCGGGTTTCGGCTCTTGCGGTCCTACCGTGCTCTACTCCTGTCCAAGTCCAACCCCAAGCAACCGACGAAGGTCCTCACGCTAAAACAGGAGCGGGGAACCTGTCAAGCATTTTTTTGGCGGGACGAGAGGTTTCCACGCCGCATCGCTTCTACCGACGGGGCATCTCCCCGGCAGGCCGGGCGAGCGGGACAGCCGCGACTCGCTCGAGCAGCAGCGCGAGGCACGCCCCCGCCATCAGGACGACGCCGAAGAAGATGAAGCAGGCCTTGAGACCGAATGCCTCGGCGACCCAGCCCCCCAGGACCACCGAGAGGGACGAGATCCCCTCGTTCACCCCGAAGATGATCCCCATGGTGGCACTCTGAAGGCCCTGCCGACTCAGTTCCGTCGCCTCTGCGTGGATGACCGGACGGACCGCTAAGAGGACAAACCCCAGTGTGCCGCTGACGAGGAAGGCCCCCGTCGCCGATGTGACCCGAACCATGGCGAACGTCAGCAGGCCGGCGGCGGCCAGGAGGAGCGAGAGGATCAGCGTCCGGCCGTGCCGGTCCGAGAGGCGCCCGGACAGGGGCTGGGAGAGGATACCGAAGCCGTAGAACACGGACACCAGGAGACCCGTGGTCCCGGACGTCAGGCCGAGGAGTTGGGCCGCGAACAGCGGGATGAAGACCGCGATCCCCTTCTGCCCCATGATCCGGAAGGTTGAGGTCAGCAGCAAGAGGAGCAGCGGCCGGTTCTGGAAGATGCCGGCCCGCACGTCCCCGACAAAACCCTGGAAGGTCCGCGGACGCGGGGCCCGCTCCGGCAAGGCGACGAAGACAGCGACTGCCACCAGGAGCCCCGGCAAGGCCACCAGTTGGATCGCGTGGCGCCAGCCCATGTAAAGCGCCGCGACGCCGGTCACAATAGGGTAGAGGCTCATCCCCACGCTCCCCCCCACCCCGTGGAACCCGAGCGCGTACCCCCGCCGGTCGGCGAATTCCTCCGCCAGGATCGCCACGGCCTGGGGATGGTGCGTGCTGGCCCCCACCCCCGCCAGCATCATGAGCAGGAGGATACTCAGGTAGCCCTGGGCGTGGCCGAAGGCGACGAAGGCGGCCGCCGAGAGGGCCAGCCCAGCGGAGAAGAAGATCCGGTTCTTCCCGCTCAGGTCGGAGAGGAGGGCGAGGGGGAGCTGGAGGAACGAGGAGGTCAGGCTATAGACGGCGACCAGCACCCCCGCCTGGAAGGCCCCGAGGCCCAGTTCCCCCATCACCAGGGGGAGAAGGGGAAGGAAGAAGACCGCCCCCCCGTCGGTTGCCCCGTGGGCCGCCGCGATGAGCGTGAGCTTCCCCGTCTTACTGCCACTCCCGATCATCGCGCCGTCCCGGGCATTCCCGCGAGCAGCCCGCGCGGCAGCATCATCAGTAATACACGCCGCGGGTGGCGCCGCCATCCACCGCGATGGTGGCCCCGGTCACATAGGAGGCCCGCTCCGACGCCAGGAACGTAACTACCGCCGCCACCTCCTCCGGCTCGGCGATCCGCCCGAGGGGCATCCGGGCGTGCTCCTCCCGGATCGCCTCCTCCAGGGACTTCCCCTCGGCCGCCGCCCGCGCCGCGACCCGTTGCTCCCAGCGAGAAGTCCGGGTCGTGCTCGGGTGAACGGCCGTCACCAGAACGTTGTGCGGCGCCCCCAGGTCCGCCAGGGCCTTGGTAAAGTTCACCAGCGCGGCGTTGCCCGTCCCCCCCGTCATGAAGGCGGGGAGGGGATTCCGGGCAGCCACCCCCACGATATTGATGATCCGCCCCCACCGCTGCCGCTGCATGTGGGGGAAGACCTCCCGGCTCAAGCGGATCGCGGCGAAGAGTTTGCCGTTCCAGTCCGCCCAGTACTTCTCATCGGGAAAACTGAGGAAATCCCCCCGCTGCGTGCTCCCCGCGTTGTTGACCAGGATGTCCACCCGACTGTAGGCGCTGATGGTCCGTGCCACCACCGTCCGGATGGCCTCACCCTCAGCCAGGTCGGCCGCCACGGTCAGGACCTCCCCGCGCGTCTCCGCCCGGATTCGCCCGGCGGCTTCTTCGAGCGCGGATGCGCTCCGGGCACAGATGCCGAGGCGCACCCCTTCCTGGGCCAAGCCCCGGGCGATGGCAAACCCGATCCCCCGGCTCCCCCCCGTGACCAGCGCCACCTTCCCCTTCAGGCCGAGATCCATGCGCCCCTCCCTTCCAGCCCGCCCGAGCCCCCGGTGGGACGACTGCCCCGCGAGGCACCCCGCAGAGCGCCGGCCGGACCGGCGCGGGGTGGGGGCCAGGTGGGCCGGGGCATCGGGGATCTCACGCGAACAGGGGGAGCGGGTCGTCCAGGCGCAGCGCATCCTGGACGTAGAAGGGCTGGCCGTACTTCGCACCGATGAGGGCCCCGTAGTAGGCGGCCATCGCCTCCAGACGGCTGGGGAAGAAGGGGGCGCGGTCGGTCCGGTTGAACTGGGAGGCGTGGGCCCGCATCGCCTCGATGGCTTCGGGAAACTCCTCGTCCACCGGCACGATGAAGGTCGGGCGGAAGTACGGGGCCAGGAAGTAGTAGAAGACCTTCTTGACGACGTGGGGCTGCCCTTGGGCCGGGAACTTCTCCAGGTGGGCGAAGTTGGCGGCGTGGCTGACCAGGTGGCCGGCGGCGATGTGATCCGCGTGGCCGCGGCCGCGGCCCGGCTCCAGACCGTAGTAGGCGGTCAGCACCACGGCCGGCCGGTACTTCCTGATGAGGGAGGCCACGGTCACCCGGTTCTCGAAGGAGTCCGCCAGCCGGGTGTCGCCGAGGTTGAGAATCTCGAACGCGTCCACTTTGAGACCGGCCGCCGCGTCCGCCGCCTCCTTGCGGCGCTGCTCGGGGGTCCCGTTCCCCATGTCCCCCTCCGTCAGGCAGACGAGCCCGGTCCGGTAGCCCCGCTTCTTCATCTTGAGGAGAAAGGCCCCGGTCCCGATCTCGGCGTCGTCGGGATGGGCACCGATGCTGAGGAAGTCGAGCCCCGTCGGCATTCGCAGTCTCCTGTCGTCAGGTCCCGGCCCCGTCCGCGGGCAGGGAGAGGATCTCGGCCGCCAGCTTCCGTCCGGTCACGGTGAGCCGGGCGGCAGGCGGCATCCGCCTTGCAGGCCCACCGGGGGGAAAGCTCCCAGCGGGGGACCCGCCACCCGCAGGATGGCACACGCGTTGCGCAATCCCCTGCCAGCCTCACGAGCCCTGAACGGAGGCTGGGCGGATGAGGAGGGGGGACTCGGATGCTGGAGCTGTTCGCGTTCCTGACCGGCATGGGCGCAGGCCTCCTGAACCACGAGGCCGGCCATCACCTGGCCGCCGCCTTCTCCCAGGACGACCTCCGCTGGTCCGGGACGACCTGGGAGTGCCGGGCCGACTGCAACGCGGCCACCATTGCCAGCTCGGGATTCCTCGCGGAATCCCTGTCCTCCGAGCTCCTGCTCAACCTTCCGGAGACGCCCAGGAAGCACCCGTTCGTCGCTGGATGGCTTGTCTGGAACATTGCCAACCCTGTGCTCTACGCCCTCCACCACGAGCTCGCCGGCCCCCACGGCGATCTCAAGAATTTCAGCCGGCGGGAGGCACGGATCATGGAGAGCCTTCTGGTGGCCCATGCCGCCTCGACCGCCCTGCGTTGGTCTGGGACGGTCGGAGAGATCGAGCCCTTCTTCTTCGCTCGGGAAGACGGCATCGCGTTCGGCGTCGCCATCAAATGGTGACCCCCAGCGAAGCTCGCCCACACCCTTCCACGCGGACCACCCACCCGACCCGACCGACCGGAGAGGGATTCCCCTACCGAAAGAAGGTCTCCCGGTCCCCGCCCCGGAGGCTGACCTTCAGCCGCTCCTCACCCCGGCGGATCGTGAGGTTTACCCGCTCCCCGGACCGGTACTTCCACAGTTCCTCGTAGAAGTCCCGGCGGCTGCTGACGCTGCAGAACCCCACCTCCTCGATCCGGTCTCCCTGTTTCAGCCCACCCGCCTCCGCGGGGCCCCCCGGGATCAGCCCGGCGAAGAGAACTTCCCGTTCGTCGCTCGCCACGTAGCAGCCCAGCCACGCGCGGCGCGGCCGGCTGACGATCCCCCCGTGCTCGAGCAACTCGAGTCGCTGCAGTTGGTACACTTCCACCGGGATGGCCAGGCTGGCCCGGCCGACCCCCTCCAGGCTCAGCGAGACCACCCCCACCATGAGGCCCCGGCTGTCAAAGAGAGGGCCGCCGCCGTAGCCAGGGTTCTCCGCCGTGGAGACGATGGCCCGGTCCAGCATGTACTCCCACTCCGCGTCGAACTCCCCCAGATAGGTGACCAGCCCCCCGCTCCCCCGCCGCTCCGCCTGGCCGGTGCTCCCCACGGCGAAGACCGGGTCCCCCAGCGTGAGGTCCAGGGAGGATCCCATCCGGAGGCCCGCGAGAGGCGCCTCCTCCACCTTGAGGAGGGCCAGCCCGCTGTCGTAGTCCCGGGCCACCACGCCCGCCTGCACCGTCCGGCCGTCGGTGAGACCCACGGTGATTTCCTTTGCGCCCAGCACGAGGTAGTTCACGGTGAGGATGTAGCCGTGGCTGTCCACCACGGACCCGCTCCCCATCCGCTCCTCCCCCAGGATGGGAATGGACCGGTGCCCCTTCCGGATCCGGACCGCCAGGGCGACCGTCCCGGGGAGGACATCCTGGATGAGGTCCAGCGGGGCGTCCATGGGCCCTCCCGCCCCTGATCCTCTCTCGAGGACGCCGCCCGGCCGTGCCCGGAGGTCCGGAGACTCAGCCTGGGATGCCGGGCGCCGTGGCACAGAGCAGGCTCAGCAGTTCCCGCAGGATCCGCGCCGTGGCCCCCCAGATCACCTCGGCACCAGCCTGGTAGAAATACACGGGAACGATCCGCCCCTCCCGCTCCCACCGCTCCTCCCGGAAGTTCGCCGGCTCCTGGAGCAGGGCGAGGGGGACGGGGTGGTTGGCCTCCACCTGGGCCGGTTCGGGAGTGAAGAGGGTGCCGTGGGCTATCCAGGCGACGAACGGCCGGATGCAGAACCGGGAGGTCGCCGTGACGGTGTCGCTCAGGGCCCCCAGGATCTCCGCATCCGCTCGCCGGAGTCCGATCTCCTCCTCCGCCTCCCGGAGGGCCGTGGCCAGCAGGTCGCCATCGGTCGGCTCCCAGGTGCCGCCGGGGAACGCGATCTGTCCGCCGTGCAAGGGAAGGGCCGCGCTCCGGCGGACCAGGATCACGCCCGGCTCCGCGGCGCCACCGGTCAGCGGAACCAGGACGGCCGCCCGCCGCAGCCCGGCCCCTTCAGCGGGGGGCGCCTGCCGCTGGGCCAGAACCGTGCGGAGCCCTGCCAGATCAAGCATCCTGGTCCTCGGCCGGCGCGGGAGGCGTCCCGGGGATCCGGCCCTGGAGGAGCACCCAGGCCCGCCGCAAGACCCGCCGCTCGTTCTCGTAGCTGAGGCGGGCGTGGCCCTCGGGGAGGAGCACCCACCGGACCTCATCCACCTCCCGGTCATGGTCGTCGGGCCTGCCGCCCGCGTACTCCAGCAGGTAGAAGTGAACCGTCTTGTGGACGCGGGCCCGGGCCCCCTTCTCGTAGAACCAGTATTGGACGCTGCCCAGGGAACCCACCACCCCCCCGTCCAGGCCGGTCTCCTCCCTGACCTCGCGGCGGGCGGTGAGTTCGGGGTCCTCCCCCGCCTCCACCGTCCCTTTGGGGAGACCCCAGACGCTCCCCCCCCGGGTCCCGATGAGCGCCACCTCCGGCAGCCCCTCCTGGACCCGGAAGATGACGCCCCCCGCCGAGACGT
>CAZRDA010000032.1:0-11360 GCA_964598715.1 uncultured bacterium
TAGTCCACCAGGACCTTGAGCCGCTCCCCCGGGGCCCGCGCCGTCATGGCCCGCTGGGTCATAACGAGCGGGTAGGGGCAGATCTCCCCCCGCGCGTCCACCAGCGTGGAGGCCACCGCCTCGGCCTTCTCGGTCATGCTTCTCCCCTACCGCTCCACGGG
The DNA here is from genome assembly GCA_964598715.1 of uncultured bacterium. GTDB lineage: Bacteria > Methylomirabilota > Methylomirabilia > Methylomirabilales > JACPAU01 > JACPAU01. The sequence goes on from CAZRDA010000032.1 coordinate 162, forward strand.
GGCCGTGGGGTCGTTGCCCCAGTCGATCCAGGAGCCATCGTAATTCTTCACGTCGTCGTAGCCCAACAATTTGCCCACCAGCCAGTTATGGGCCGCCCGCACACCGGTCCGACAATAGGTGATCACGGTCTGTCCCGGCTTCGCCCCGGTCGCCGCATAGAGTTTCTTGAGTTCCTCCGGTGACTTGAACGTCTTCTCCTCCGTGATGGTGCTCGTCCAGTTCAGGTGGGCCGCCCCCGGGATGTGGCCTTTCGCCTTGATGTCGGCGTCCTCCTTGGTGCCGGCGTACTCCTCGGGGGTCCGGGAGTCCACCAGGACGAAGGACTTCTCCTTCAGGTTTTTCTTCAGCCAGTCCGCCGTCACGATCAGGTCCGGATTCGGCTTGGCCACGAACTTCCGGGGGGGGACCTTGGGCTCGTTGGTCGTGAGGGTCCGTCCCTCCTTCGTCCACTTGGTGAGACCGCCGTTCAGGACGGAGGCCTTGGTGTGGCCGAAGAAGTGCAGCACATAGACCAGCCGGGAGGCGAAAAGGCCGCCGGCGTCATCGTAGGCCACCACGTGCACGTTCCCGTCAATCCCCAGTTTCCCGAAGAGTTCCTCGGCCTTGGCCGGAAGGATCGGGAAGCCCTGCCGGTTGGCCGACACATCGTCCAGTTCTCGGTAGGCCACGTAGACCGCTCCCGGGATGTGGCCCTTCCCGTACGCTTCGCTGCCCTTCGGCTCCGCCGCCGTCCGCAGGTCCACCAGCCGCTGCTGTGGATCGCCCAGGTGATCGGCCACCTCCTTGGTCTCTGCGAGCAGCTGGGGATTGGCAAACTTCTCCTGAGCCGCCTGCTGCCCCCAGCACTGCGCGAAGGCCCCCACGGGCCACGCCAGCAGGAGGGTGACAAGAACGAGGGCCAGGGCGGCCCGTCCGCTACGCCCGCTGTGCATGCCGCACGCTCCTTTCCAAACGGACATCACCAAAGAGGAGAAAACTCGCCGTCCACACGCCGGCCACGATGGCCGCCGTCGCCGAGAGGCTGCTCATGGCCAGGAGCGGGGCCCCAGTGAGACTATGCCCGATGTTGCAACCCCCCGCGATCCCACCGCCGACGCCCATGAGGGCCCCCCCGCCCAGCGCTTGGAGGAGCCGCAGCGGGGCCGGAGCGCGCCAGGCGAACTCGCCCGCGCCCCGGGCCGCCAGGAAAGCCCCGAGGGGGATCCCCAGCCACATGAACGCCGCCCAGTTCAAGAACCGGACCTCCCCCCGCAGGAGAAACTGGAACAGGTTGAAGATCGGTTCCGTGATGGAGAGGCCGTACGCGCGCCCGGTCGCCTCAGAGAGGGGCCAGGCGACCACCCCGATGACGCCGATGGCCGCCCCGGCCATGGGCCACCCCCACCCGCCCCGCGGGGCGGTCCGGGGAGCCCGCCAGAGCCACGCCCCCAATCCAAGGACTGCCGGCACGATCAGTACCCAGGGGTTCACCCTCGCGACTCCCAGGAGCCCGGCCAGCACGCTGTTCAGCGTGGCGGGACCCTCTGGCCCCGGGATGACCGACGCCCGCAGGAGGACCTGGAGTGGGTTCAGCGCCCCCACGTTCGCCATGCTGACGCCCAGGCCGAACCCGATGAACCCGATGATGGATGCGACCATGCCCTCCCCCGACCGGTAGGAGATGCCGGACGCTCACCCGCCCGAGAGGACCATCCCCAGGCCGAACAGGAAGCCCCCCAGGATGGTGGCCTGCCAGAAGAAGGGAGCCATGTTTCGGGTCAGGAGCCCCAGGTCCGCCAGGAGGTTCAGCCCCACCATCTGGACGAGGAGCGCCAGGACGTAGGCCCGGAAAAGGGTCCAGTCCCGGATCAGGAACACCTCCCGGAACGCGGTGTTCACGCAGAAGCGGCCCCGCTGCAAGGCGTAGCCGAAGGCCACCCCCACCGGCAGTCCCAGGAGCAGTGCCTTGAGCACGAACAGCCTCCTACCAGGTGACGACCCGGTCCTGAGCGGCGAGGACCTCGACGATCTCGGCGTCGCTCACGGGCTTCACCCGGTCTGCCACACGACCACGGGCCTCCAGGTCCAGCGCCGACCCGTACACCGGCAGAGCCGTCTGCCGCCGGGTGAGCACCCCATCCTGGAGAAGCAGGACCGCCACCTCATGGTGGGCAGCCTGGGCCTCGGCTACCTCCCAGCCCATCGCTTCGTCCGGATGTCGCACGATATGCAGGATGCGCATCGCCCCTCGCTAGAAAGGCACCACGAGGTCCGACTCGGTCAGAAGGTCCGAAATCCCCTCCGGCTCCAGGAGCTCGACCTCGGGTCGGAGGGTGAGGCCGGGCCGCCCCCGCACTGCGGAAGCATCGGCGACCAGCCGGTGGCCAAAGGCCTTCAGGCTCGTCAGATGCCTCTCCACCTCCGGGGCCCCTGCCAGTGCCGGCCGCACGGCTCCGGCGGCGTACACCCCATCGCCGACAAAGCAGGCGGTCACCCTTTGCCCGGCGGCCAGCGTGTACCCCACGGCAACGCGCAGCGCCTCGGCGGTCTTCTCCGAGTGAAACGGCGGCCGCCGGATGAGGACCGTGACCTGCTTGCCCATGCCCCCCTCAGCAGAAGGTGAGGACCCGATCGGCCCGCGCCACCATCTGAGCGTGATCGTACTGGCTCCCGAAGCGCACGCCCGGGAGAGCGGTCTCCTTCGTCACGCCTCGCGGGCCCGTATTCGTGGCGCACACCGTGAGGCTCGCCCCGGCCTCCATCAAGCGGGCGAACTCACCGCTCACCGGGTGACCGGGCGCCGCCACCACGTTGTACACCCCGTCATCCATCAGGAAGAGTTCCACCCGGTGGCCCCTCTCCAGCGCCGCCCGCGCGACCCGGATGACCGTCCGCGCATCCGCGCGCTCCGGAGAGGTTGTCAAGAGAAACCCGATGGTCATCTAGCTCAGCCTCTGCCCCGGGGGGACCCCGCAAAACTCGTGATAATCAATCAGATCCGTGATGGTCGGGGTGTCCCCGCAGACCGGGCAGGCCGGGTCCCGGCGGACCCGGACCTGGCGGAACTCCAGGGTCAGGGCATCGAAGAACAGCAGGCGTCCGGCCAGGGACTCCCCGATCCCGAGCAGCAGCTTGATCGCCTCCACCCCCTGGATGCTCCCGATGATCCCGCACAGGACCCCCAAGATCCCGGCCTCCTGGCAGGAGGGGACGAGCCCCGGAGGCGGGGGCGCCGGGTAGAGGCACCGATAGCACCCCTGCCCGGGGAGAAAGACCGCGGCCTGCCCCTCGAACCGGAAGAGGCTCCCGTCCACCAGGGGCTTTTTCAGGAAGACGCACGCGTCATTCAGCAGATAGCGGGTCGGGAAGTTGTCGCAGCCGTTTACGACCACGTCGTAGGGTTGGAGGATCTCCTTCACGTTTGCGCTGGAGAGCGGGACCGGGTGGGGCTCGACCTTCACGTCCGGGTTGATCTCGGCGAGCGTGTCGGCTGCCGACTCCACCTTGAGCCGCCCCACGTCCTTCGTCCGGTGCAGGAGCTGCCGCTGGAGGTTGCTCAGGTCCACCCGGTCGAAGTCCACGATCCCGATCCGTCCCACCCCGGCGGCCGCCAGGTAGAGGCCGGCCGGCGAGCCCAGCCCCCCCGCCCCCACCAGGAGGACGCTGCTGTTCAGCAGTTTCCGCTGCCCCTTCCCCCCCACTTCCGGCAGAATAATCTGGCGGCTGTACCGCCGGATCTGTTCCTCGTTGAAGGGGAGGGCACCGCCCGCGATGGCCGGGATCAGGGCGACTTCATCGCCGTCCCGCAGCGGGGTTCCGGACCCACCCAGGTCCTCCACCGCCCGCTCGTTGACGTACACGTTCACGTGACGGTGGATGGCCCCCCGCTCGTCCAGGACCCGTTCCCGCAGACCGGGGAAACGGTCCTCAAGCACCGCAAGGAGGCCGGCCAGGTCAGCCGCCTCCGCCTCCACCCGCGCGAGGTTCCCCGTCAACTTCCGGAACGGGGTGGGAATGTACACCGTCACGGCCATGCCGTCCTTCTCCTCGCCGCGCCTCAGAGGGGCACGCTCAGGTAGCGCTCGCCCGTATCGGGGAGGACCGTGACCACCACCTTCCCGGCGCCGAGGTCCCGAGCCACCTTCATGGACGCAAAGACATTGGCCCCCGCGGAGACCCCGAGCAGGAGTCCCTCCTCCCGGGTGAGGCGCGCCGCCATCTTCAGGGCATCGTCGTCACTGACCGCGATGATCTCGTCCAGGACGGCCATGTTCAGGACCCCAGGGACGAAGGAGGCCCCGATCCCCTGGATGGCGTGCGGGCGGGCCTTCCCCCCTTGCAGCACCGGGGACCGTGCCGGCTCCACAGCCACCACCCGAACCCCCGGGACCTCCCGCTTCAGGACCTCCCCCACCCCCGTGATGGTCCCCCCGGTCCCCACCCCGGCGACGAACGCATGGAGGTCCCCCCCGGTCGCCTCCAGGATCTCCCGGGCCGTGGTCTGGCGGTGGATCTCCGGGTTGGCGGGGTTCTCGAACTGCTGGGGGATGAAGTACTCCGGATGCTCCCGGCAGAGTTCCTCGGCCGCATAGACCGCCCCCGTCATCCCCTCGATCGCGGGGGTCAGGATGACCTCCGCCCCGAAACGCGCGAGGAGCGTCCGCCGCTCCACACTCATGTCGTCCGGCATCGTGAGGATGAGCCGGTAGCCTTTCACCGCGCAGACCAGGGCCAACCCGATGCCGGTGTTCCCCGAGGTGGGCTCGACGATCGTCGCTCCGGGCTTGAGGCGGCCCTCCCGCTCCGCCGCCTCCACCATGGACAGGGCGATCCGGTCCTTGACGCTCCCCCCGGGGTTGACCGACTCGAGCTTTCCCAGGATCCGCGCGCCGCCCCGAGGACTCAACGCGGGAAGGGCCACCAGGGGAGTCCCGCCGATCAGGTCCAGCACGTTTCGGGCAACCCGGGCCATGCGCGTCCTCCGGGGTTCCGCCTAGATCCGGTAACTGGCCACCTTCGGTGCGATCTTCACCATCGCGCGGTGACAGATGTCCTCGAGCGTGGTCTTGTCAATGATACTGGTGATCGCCTGGTGGACCTCGTCCCAGACGCTCTGGAAGCCGCAGATCGGCTCCACCGGGCACTTGTCATGACTGGCAGGGTCCACGCAGAAGATCGGGGCCGGGGAGCCGTCCATCAGGCGTACGATCTGTCCGAGTGTGATCTGGCTCGGTGGCTTTGCCAGGTAGTAGCCGCCCTTCACGCCCCGCTTGCTCTCCAGAAAGCCGGCTCGCTTGAGGATCAAGAGGAGTTGCTCCAGATAGCGGACGGGAATCTGCTGGCGCTCAGCAATGGCCTCGATCAAGAGGGGACCCCGGTTGTAATTCATGGCCAATTCCTGCATCGCCCGGGTGGCGTAATCCCCTTTCGCCGAGACCCGCATGACCTTCTCCCTTGAGCCGGACGGAAGGCCGAAAGCTTATAACCCGACCAACCCCATTGGATTGGTCAAGAATTACCATCCTCACTCTGCGCTTGTCAAGCGGCTTTTTCTACCAGCCCAATGCCTTGCGCCGAAAGCCGACCCCCCCCGCGACCCCGGCGCCGCGCCGCCCGGACCGCGCCTGCCAATCGCCAGGCACTACCCGCGAGGCCGCGGCGGCGAGACGGCTCAGGCCCCAGCGCCAGCCGCGGCCCTGAGCCAGCCGGGCGCGCTTCTCATCATGGCTCCCCCGCTCTTTTCGCTTGATCGGGTGGCGGCGCCCTTGAGCCGACTCTCCTTTCGAGCAGACAACGCAAGCAGTGCTCGCCCTCCTCGGGCCGCATCGCAGGCCTTTCCAATTGACAGCCCAGCGAACCGCTCCCTATACTGCGGCGAGGACCGGCCCACCGGACCCGCCGGGCCGCAGGCGGGGCGGGGAGGGGAATGCGGCCGTTGACGCCAGAGGAGCGAGCAGCGCTGCTCAGGATCGCCCGGCAGGCCCTGGAACAGCACCTCCTGGGGAGAAGCGTGGTGGGGCTGCCGGAGATCCCCGCCTCCCTGACCGAGCCGGGGGCAGCCTTCGTGACGCTCCGTGCGGAAAGGAGCCTGCGCGGGTGCGTCGGATCGGTTGACGCTACGAAGGCCCTGTCGGATACGGTCGCGCACTGCGCGGTGGCCGCGGCCGCTTCTGACCCCCGCTTCTCGCCCGTCTCGCCCGAGGAGTTTTTCCTCCTCAGCATCGAGGTCTCGGTGCTCTCGGCCCTCCAGCCCCTGGAGGACGTAGCCCGGTTGATCCCCGGCACCCACGGGGTCTGCGTCACGGCCGGCCAGCACCGAGGGATCCTTCTCCCCCAGGTCGCCGTCGAGCAGGGGTGGGACCGGGAGACATTCCTGGGCTTCGCCTGCCGCAAGGCGCACCTCGCCCCGGATGCCTGGCGGCACGACGGGGCGACCCTTCACACCTTCACGGCCGAGGTCTTCGGCGAAGCGGAACCCCCCGGTGCCCCGCAACCCTGATTCGACCCAGACGAACCCCCTGACCTACCAGCAGGCCGGCGTGGATCTTCCGGGAGTGGCCGCGTTCGTCCAGCGGATCAAGGGGCTAGCCGCGAAAACCCGCCGCCCCGAGGTGCTGGCGGACATCGGCGGCTTCGCCGGCCTCTTCGCTCTCCCCTCCCGCTACCGGGACCCGGTCCTCGTCGCCTCCACCGATGGAGTCGGGACCAAAGTGAAGATCGCCCAGCAGGCCGGCCGGCACCGGGGCATCGGGATTGACCTGGTGGCGATGTCGGCCAACGATGCCCTGGTCTGCGGCGCCGAGCCGCTCTTCTTCCTGGACTACCTCGCCACCGGGCGGCTGGACCAGGCCGTGCTCGAGGAGATCCTGGCCGGGGTCGCGGAGGGGTGCTGCGAGGCGGGGTGCGCCCTGCTCGGGGGGGAGACGGCGCAGATGCCCGACTGCTACGGGCCGGGAGAGTACGACGTCGCCGGCTTCCTCGTGGGCGTCGTGGAGCGGGATCGCGTGGTGGACGGCCGCGCCGTCGTTCCCGGGGACGCAGTCCTCGGGCTCACGAGCAGCGGGCTGCACAGCAACGGGTTCAGCCTGGCCCGCCGGGCGTTGCTGGAGCGGGCCGCCTACGCGCTGGATGCCACCCCGCCGCCGCTGACGCGGCCTCTGGCCGATGAGCTGCTGACGCCGACCCGGATCTACGTCCGCGCCATCCGGCCCCTCCTCGAGGCCGTGCCGGTGAAGGCGATGGCCCACATCACGGGCGGGGGCCTGGTCGGCAACCTCCCGCGCGTCCTGCCGGCCGGCTGCCGCGCGATCCTGGATTCCTCGAGGTGGGTGGAGCCGCCCATCTTCGGCCTCATCGAGCGGGCCGGAAACGTGCCGGCCGAGGAGATGCTGCGGGTCTTCAACCTGGGGATCGGATTCGTCGTGGTCGTTGCAGAGGCGGATGCCGAGCGGGGGCTCGACCTGCTGGCCAAGGCGGGGGAGGCCGTCGTCCGCATCGGCCGCATCGTGGCGGGAGAGCGAGGGGCGGAAGTCCGTCACCGCCGGGGAGTGGGGGGATGACGGCAGCCCGACGGGTACGCATCGGGGTCCTGGTCTCGGGACGCGGGTCCAACTTGCAGGCCATCCTGGACGCGAGCGCCGCCGGACGCCTGAGCGCCGATGCCGTGGTCGTCCTCTCGGACGTGGCGAACGCCTACGCCCTCGAGCGCGCCCGCCGGCACAACGTCCCGGCCATCTTCGAGGACCCGAAGCGCCACGGGAGCCGGGAAGCCTATGACAAGGCGCTGATCGGCCACCTCGAGGACCACCGGGTCGAGTTAGTCTGCCTGGCAGGATTCATGCGCGTCATGACTCCCGCCTTCGTAGGCCACTACCGGACCCGGATCATGAACATTCACCCTGCCCTCCTACCGGCGTTCCCGGGCCTGCACGTCCAGGGGAAGGCCCTGAAGCACGGGGTCAAGTTCAGCGGCTGCACCGTGCATTTCGTGGATGAGGGGGTGGATACCGGTCCCATCATCATACAGGCGGTCGTCCCGGTTCTGGACGGCGACACGGACGAGACCCTCTCCGCCCGAATCCTCCGCTACGAGCATCAAATATATCCGAGGGCAATCCAGTTGTATGCAGAGGGCCGACTGAAGGTCGAGGGGCGCCGGGTCCTCTGCGCGCCCGGCCCCGGGGACGGGGCGCCGGCCGAGTTCGGCGGTCTCAACCCCTGAGGATGGGAGACCCGGTGAAAATCCGCCGCGCGCTTCTGAGCGTCTCCGACAAGCAGGGAGTGGCCGACTTTGCCCGGGGCCTCTCTGCCATGGGGATCACGCTCCTCTCGACCGGCGGGACGGCGCGGGCACTCAGGGAGGTCGGGCTGGCGGCGACCGAGGTGAGCGAGGTCACGGGCTTCCCCGAGATGCTGGATGGTCGGGTGAAAACTCTCCATCCCGCCATCCACGCCGCCATCCTCGCCCGCCGCGATCTGCCGGGTCATCAGCAGACCCTCGAGGCGGCCGGCATCACCCCGATTGACCTCGTCTGCGTGAACCTGTACCCCTTCCGTGAGACGGTGGCCCGAGGAGACGTCACGCTGGCGGAGGCACTGGAGCAGATTGACATCGGCGGCCCGGCCCTCATCCGGTCGGCGGCCAAGAACCACCCGGCCGTGGCCGTGGTGGTGAATCCCGAGCGCTACCCCGCTCTCCTGGCGGAGCTCACGGCCAACGGAGGGAGCCTGTCGGACCGGACCCGGGCCGCCCTGGCGGCAGAGGCCTTCCGGCACACCGCCCTATACGACGCAGCCATCGGCGCCTACCTGGGGCAGGAGGGAGCCTTGCCCTTCCCGCCGGTCCTGGTCCTGACCGCCGAAAAGGTCCAGGACCTCCGGTACGGCGAAAACCCCCACCAGGCGGGTGCCCTCTACCGGCTCCCGGGGCAAGGCGGCCTGGGGCAGGCCCGGCAACACCAGGGGAAAGAGCTTTCGTACAACAACGTCCTCGACTGCCACGCCGCGTGGGGCACGGCAGACGACCTCCCCGCGGCCGGATGCGTGATCATCAAGCACACGAACCCTTGCGGAGCTGCGGTCCGCTCCGCCCAACTGGAGGCCTACCGCCGGGCCCGGGATACCGACCCGGTCTCGGCCTACGGCGGGATCGTCGCGTTCAACCGGATGCTCGAGGAACCGGCAGCCGCCGAGATCGCCTTGACGTTCGTGGAGGTGGTGGTCGCGCCGGGGTACAGCGAGGGCGCTCTCGCCGCGCTGAGAGGCCGCAAGAACCTCCGCCTCCTGGAGGTGCCGGAGGGGGAGCCGCCCCGGCAGGAGATCCGGAGCGTGGGTGGTGCCCTCCTGGTGCAGGAAGCGAACCGGGCGACCCTGGACGAGGAAACGCTCAGGGTCGTGACCCTGCGCGCCCCAACGCCCCTGGAGATGGCGGACCTGCGCTTTGCGTGGCTCGTGGCCAAGCACGTGAAGTCGAACGCCATCGTCTTCGCCCGCGACGGCGCCACGGTCGGGGTGGGAGCCGGGCAGATGAGCCGGGTGGATGCGTGCCGCTTCGCGGCGCTGAAGGCCTGCCTCCCGACCAGAGGGAGCGTCGTCGCCTCTGATGCCTTTTTCCCGTTCCGGGATGGGCTCGACGCGGCCGCGGCGGCGGGTGCGACGGCCGTCATCCAGCCGGGCGGGTCCGTCCGGGATGCCGAGGTGATCCAGGCGGCCGACGAGCAGGGGATGGCGATGGTCTTCACGGGAATGCGGCACTTCCGCCACTAGGAACAGGGAGGGACCGGGAATGAAAATCCTGGTGGTCGGCTCGGGGGGGCGGGAACACGCTCTCGTGTGGAAACTCGCCCAGAGCCCCCGGGTCAGTCGCCTCTACGCTGCTCCGGGGAATGCCGGCATCGCCGGGCAGGCGGAGTGCGTCCCCGTTCCGGCCACGGACCTCCCCGCCCTGGCGGACTTCGCCGAAAAGGAGAAGGTGGACCTGACGATCGTCGGGCCCGAGGTGCCCCTGACCCTGGGGCTGGTGGATGAGTTTGAGCGTCGGGGACGGCGCGCCTTCGGCGCCTCCCGGGCCGCCGCCCAGATCGAGGGGAGCAAGGCGTTTGCGAAGGCCCTGATGGTCAAGTACGGGATCCCCACGGCCGCCTACCGGGAGTTCAGGGAGCCGCAGGCGGCGATGGCCTACGTCCGGGAGCGGGGGGCTCCCATCGTGGTGAAGGCGGACGGGCTCGCCGCCGGGAAGGGGGCCCTGGTCTGCCGGACGCTCCCCGACGCCGTGGCTGCCGTCCGCTTGATCATGGAGGAGCGGGCCTTCGGCGAGGCCGGAGATCGGGTCGTTATCGAGGAATGCCTCGAGGGGGAGGAGGCGTCCTTCCTGGCCTTCACCGACGGAAAGACGGTCCTCCCGCTCGCCTCGTGCCAGGACCACAAGCCCATCTTCGACAACGACGAAGGGCCGAACACCGGGGGAATGGGGGCCTATTCCCCTGCCCCCGTGGTGACCGCGGCCCTCCACCGGCAGATCATGGAACGGGTCATGGTCCCGACCGTCCGGGCCATGGCCGCCGAGGGGTGCCCGTACCGGGGCATCCTCTACGCCGGCCTCATGATCCGGGACGGCGAGGCAAAGGTCCTGGAGTTCAACGCGCGCTTCGGCGACCCGGAGGCCCAGCCCCTTCTCCTCCGGATGGACAACGACCTGCTGCCGGTCCTGGAGGCGGTGCTCGAGAATCGCCTGCACGAGATCACCCTCCAGTGGAAGGAGGACGCCGCCGTCTGCGTGGTCATGGCCTCGGGCAGCTACCCCGGGACGTACCAGAAGGGGAAGATCATCCAGGGTCTCGAGGCGGCAGCGAACGTGGAGGGGGTCGTGATCTTCCACGCCGGGACGGCTCGCCGCGCGGGACAGCTTGTCACCGATGGGGGGCGGGTCCTGGGCGTCACCGGGCGGGGCCGGGACGTGCGGGAGGCGATCGCGCGGACCTATGACGCCGTCCGGAGGATCACCTGGGAGGGCGTCCAGTTTCGGACCGACATAGGGGCGAAGGCGCTCCGGGTTCCCCGCTAGGAGGGACGGCAATTGGCCGGGCAGAAGCCGCTGGTCGGGATCCTCATGGGGAGCGAGTCGGACCTCCCCGTCATGGAAGAAGCCGCGAAGGTGCTGGAGGAGTACGGGGTCCCCCACGAGGTCCGGATCTGCTCCGCCCACCGGACCCCGGAGCGGG
>CAZRDA010000033.1:0-5020 GCA_964598715.1 uncultured bacterium
TGTGCTCGAACTCGTCCCGGATGAAGGGGTTGTTCACCCGGTCCCGGTTGGTGGTCCCGGCAAGAGATCCAATCACCGCCAGGAAAAACTGCGGGTAGAATGTGGCGCGCTCCGCTTCGACCTGGTGCTCGCGGGCGGCAAGCCCGGCCGCCAGCCGCCTGAGGTCAGGCCGGGCCTCCCGCGCCGCCTCGACGTACCGCTCCAGGGGGAGCGGGGGGTCCGGCTCTGGCAGGAGGCGCTCCTCGGCCGGCTCGGCCCGCTGCCCCTCCGGCAGCCCGGTGAGGACGGCCAGGGCGTCCGCCGCGACCGCCTCCTGCCGCGTGAGTTCCAGGAAGGCCCGGTCCAGTTCCCCCTCGAACGTCTGAAGCTTGAAGAGATCAATCTGGTCCACGCCCGGTGCCCGGGCCCGCAGCTGCCTCTCCACCCTCTCCCGCGCGCTCCGGAGCTGCCCCTGTAGGTTCCCCAGCAGCGCTTTGAGGTCGCGGGCCAGGAGCAGACCGAAGTACGTCGTCTTGACCCGGTGCGCCGTTGCCACCTCCCGCTCCCGCACCTCGGCCTCACCCGCCGCCACGCCTTCCCGCGCCGCATCCCTGAGCGCCGTCAGGCGCCCGAAGGTATAGAGCGGCTGCGTGATGGTGAAGTCGGCCCGCCCGAAGATCCCGGTGACGTCCGGATTGCTGGTGCTGTCGGGAGAGGAGACGTGATTTCCCCGCGCCCGGGGGGAGGGGCCGGTCAGGGCCTTCAGTTCGATCTGCGGGTAGTGACCCGCCTCCGCCTGGCTCACCCGGCTCCGGGCCGCCTCCAGGCCGGCCACGGCGCCCCGGATCTCGCCGCTCCTTGTCAGGGCCCGCCGGACCGCGTCGTCCAGCCTGAGCCGGACCGGCTCCTCCCCCGCCGCGGGGACGACCAGCAAGAGGAGACAGAGGCCTGCGAGCCCTCGCGTGCCTTCCATGGATTCCCTCCCCGCGCCTGGCGGGAGGGGGAGGCGGCAGAGCCCGCGGCCGGACCGCCGCCTAGCGCGGGGGCGGGCTGCCGGCCCTCACCTCCTCCCGCTTGGTGCGCAGGCGCTTGACCAGGTTCTCGTACGACGAGGCCGCGATGATCTTCTGGAACTGCACCCGGTAGTTTTCCACGATGCTGACGCCGTCAATGACCACGTCCCGCAGCCCCCATCCCCCCTCCGACTGCGCCAGCCGGTAGGCCACCGGGAGGCGCTCCCCCCGCCGGTTGACCACCTCGGTCTGCACGCTGGCCGCCCCGTCCCGGATCTCCTCGGCCCCGTACTCGATGCGCGCCTCCGCAAGGAACGAGACGACCAGGCGGGTGTAGGCCCGCGTGAACAGGTCGCTGAACAATTGGGTGAATTCCTGCCGCTCGGTCTCGGTCCGGACGGCCAGGTGCTCCCCCATCGTCTCGGCCGCCATGGCCCCGAGGGCAAAGTGCACGGCAATCCGCCCCCGGATCTTCCCGTCGCGGGCCTCCACCTGCTCCGGCCCCTGGAGGGCCGGGTCGTCCAGGACGGCTCGGACCTCTTCCACGAGACTGCGCACCACCGTCGTTGGAGAAGGGGAGGATCCGGCCGGCGCCGCCCCGGCGAGCAGGCAGGCGACCGCCACCGTCACAGCGCCGACCACGTTGAACCCAGGGGTCCGTCTCACGGGCCCGGCCTCCCCGGAGGAGATGCTCCCTCTCGAACGCCCCGCGGAGGACGATCTCTCGGCTCCAGAAGCAGGCAGAGCCGCCACCTTCACCGCCGCCTGCGCAGGAGGGCCCGGACGCCGAAGTAGGCGAACGCATCCTTCATGTTCGAGAAGAGCCGCTTCAGGGGGGCCATCCCCGGATCCGTCACGTACTCCATCGTCAGGCTCACACGCTCCTCCCCCTCCCGGAGGGGCGTGACGGCGTGCCAGAGCTTCGCGCCGTTGAAGATCACCATCGAGCCCGGCTCCGTGGCCACCTTCACCTCCCGCGGCTCCCGCCCCGGCTGGTCCTTGTGGAGCCGGCAGACCAGCCGGCAGCCCTCGGACCGCTGCACCAATCCCACCAGGACGGTATAGCGGGCGCCCTTGTAGTAAGAGGTGTCGTAGTGGAAGCCGATGTGGTCGCCCGGTTCGGTATAGAAATAGAGCGCGCAGGAATGGGGGTCCACCTCCGGGCAGAGGGTGAGCCGGGCGTCCACCAGGCGACTCAAGAAGGCCAGGAACGCCGGTGACCGGTAGAGCTCGAGAAACGCGGGCGCCTTCTCGCAAATCGTGTAGAAGCTGACGCTGCCCCCCTTCTTGAACCGGGGGACGTAGGCGCGATTGACGTCCGTCCTGAGGCCCTGCACGTGAGGGAGAAGGTGCTCCGCCACCACCGCGGGGGGCAGGAACCGCTCGAGGAAGACGAACTCGTCCTGTTCCCAGTAGGCCTGCCGGACGCGCTCGAAGTCGAGGGCGGCGACCGCCCGCTCGACCATCTGCCCCAGACTCTCCGCGCGGATCGTCGTGTCTTTCATCTGGTCCACGAGCGAGGCTCCTCCCGACCTAGACGGTCACTCGGGCGATCCCCCGCTCGGCCAGGACCTCCCGGAAGGCCGCCAGGACCCGGTCCATGTCGGCGGGGGTGAGCGTCCCCATGTTGGCGACGCGGAAGGCCCGCTCCCGCAGGGGCCCCTGGCCGGCGTAGATGATAAACCCGCGGGCCTTGAGGGCATCGTGCAGGTCCGGGTAGGTGAGGCCCGTCGGCAGCCGGAAGGTGGTCACGGTGCTGGACCGGTGCTCCGGCGGGACGAGGATCGTGAACCCCAGGGCCTCCATTCCTTCGCGCAGGCGCCGCGCGCACTCCTGATACCGGCGCTGGCGGCCGGCCACGGTCTCGGCCTGCAGTTCCCGGAGGGCCTGCCGGAGGGCGAAGAAGAGCTGGACAGCGGGCGTGAACGGGATGTCATCCCGCTCCTGCATGACAAACTGCGCCCCGAGATCGAGGTAGAGACTGCGGGGCCGGCGCGCCCGCAGGGCCTCCAGGGCCGCTCGCTCCCCGATCACGAAACCCAGCCCGGGCATCGCCTGGAGACACTTCCCCGAGCTGCTCACCAGAAACGCGACCTGGTCTCGCCGGACATCCAGCGGCTCCCCCACGAAGGAGGAGACCGCATCCACGATGAGGCCCCGCCGGTGGCGGGCGACGATTTCCCCGATCGCCCGCAGCGGATTCAGGAGGCCGGTGGTGGTCTCGTGGTGGACGACCGCCACGTGGCTGATCTCGGGATGGGCCTGAAGCGCCGTGTCCACGTCGGCGAGGCGGGGGGGGGCGGTCCACTCGGCCTTCAACACGGAATGGGGGATGTCGTGGGCCTCGGCCATCCGGCGGATCCGGTCGCCATAGACCCCGTTGTCAATGACGAGCAGGCCCCGTCCCTCCTCCAGGACGGAGCAGATCGTCGCCTCCACCGCCGCCGTCCCGGACCCGGTCAGGATCACGGCCCGGTGGCTCCCCTCCCCCCCGGCCAGCCGGGTCAGCTCCTCCCGGATCTCCCGCATGACCCCGAAGAACTCCACCTCACGGTGGCAGAGGTCCGGCGTCACCAGCGCCCGCCGGACCGTTTCGGTGGTGTTGGCCGGGCCCGGGTTGAGCAGCGTGAATTCCTTCATCGCCGGGCCCCCGCCCGGGCGGCGTCCACCTCAGGGGCCATCCGGGCCGCCGCCGCGACATCCTGGGGGAAGTCAACCTCGATCCAGGGGAGCCCGGTCACGTCTTCGGCCCCGAAGGGGTGGCGCGGCAGGAGGTCCCGCAGGGCATCGTCGTAGGAGGCCTCCCGCTCCCCGCGGGCCACGAGGCGGCCCATCGTTTCGACGAAGTCCATCGCCGCTTCCGCCGACAGTTTGAAGAACCCGACCGACTCCCCGACGATCTCGTGGGGCTCCCGGATGTCGCGGCGGAAGTCGGTCACCCGCCCGCCGTCCACCGCCACGTGGGTCGGCTCCTCCCCGACCTCGAAGTGCCGGTCCAGGAGGAAACAGTTCGCATGGGGGGACGCCACCAGGCGGCGCAGGATCTCCGGGTGGTAGAGGACATCGGCATCCATCAGGAGGGCCGGCCCGACCAGGTGTTCCCGGGCCTGCCAGGCCGAGAGGAGGTTCCCCGCCCGGTAGGCCGGGTTGTGGACGAACCGGAGCGGGACTCTCGGACGCGCGGTTCCCGTCTCGGCCTGGACCGCCTCGGCCAGATACCCCACCACGAGAACCGGCTCCAGGTCCAGTGCCGCCAGGTCTCGGACCATCCGACTCAGGAGCGTCACCCCTCCGAGCCGCAGAAGGCACTTGGGCTGCACCTTCCCCAGTGGTCCCAGGCGGTTCCCGATGCCCGCTGCCAGGATGACCGCCTTCACGGCCGCCCAGTGCCCCCCGACGGAATCCCCCCGCCGCCCGTCCCCGCCAGCAGGAGGAGGCCCAGGGCGACCCAGGCCATCTCCCGCACCCGCCTGAGCAGGCTCACCGCCACCCCCAGCGCCGCCGGGAACCCCAGCGCCGAGAAGAGAATGACGCTCCCCCCCTCCTGGGTCCCGAGTTTCGCCGGGATGAAGAAGGAGGCCGCTCGCGCGAGCTGGTGCCCGGCCTCGAGGGCGACCGCGGTGGCCGCCGTGACCGGCAGGTCCAGGAACCAGAGGATGAGCGCCACCTCGGCCGTCCCAGCGAGCCACCCCATGAGGTGGAAGCCCACGGAGAGGGCCCCGCGGCCGGGGCGGGCGTAATACGCCCGCAGCACCTCGTCGAGTGCGGCCACGGTCGGCGCTTGCTCCCGCCAGAACCGGCGGGCCAGGCCGAGGCGCCTCAGGAGACCCGCGACCCAGCCGAAGAGGCCCCGCCGCTGGAGCAGGAGGAAGGCCCCCACCCCGAGGCCCCCCAGGAGGAGCGTGAGCCCCGCCCCCCGTCTCACGGGTTCGGGCAGGGCGAAAATCTGCAGGGCAACCCCCAGGCCGCCGAGCAGGAAGAGCACCTCCGCCACGGCCAGTGTCGTCTTGGCCACGATGACGGAGGCC
>CAZRDA010000033.1:5030-11148 GCA_964598715.1 uncultured bacterium
CGTCGGGATCCCCTCCCGCGTGAGCAGCAGGGCCTTCACCGCTTCGCCGCCGAGGTCCAGGGTCGGCGTGAGAACGTTGAATGCCTCCCCCGTCAGCCGGATACGAAGGAGGCGGAGCAACGGGACCCGGCGAGAGTCGGCGGGAAAGGCAAACCGCCAGCCGAGGGTGTCCAGGACCCAGACGGGGAGATACGCCAGGACCAGGACGGCCACCCCCCAGCCGACAGGGCGGAGCACTTCCATCACGGCGCCGGGTCCAGCCCGCCACAGGATGGCCGCGAGAAGGGCGAGACCCAGGGTCAGGAGCGCCCCTTTCAGCCCCCTCATCCCCCTGGATCCTCCAGCCCGAAGAGGAAGATGGCCGAAAGGTACAGCGGCGCCCCCGCGGCCGCCGCCCACAGGAAGGGCCGCGCGAGGTCCAGCAGGACCACAGGGAGGACCATGAGAGAGAAGTCTCCCGCGCCCATCCACTGGAGGCCGCGCCGGAGCCGGGAGGCGCCACTTGTGGCCGGGGCAGGCACGGCTGCGGTCCCGAGGCGCTGCCTCGCGAAGGTGACGAAGATCGCCGCCACCGCCATGCCAGCGGTCACCCCGAGCCAGAGCGGCGTGACCTCCCCGGTCCGCCGGCTCTCCGCCACGGCCAGGGCCGGGAAGAGGAGCGCGTGGACCAGGAGGTCCACCCCCCGGTCGAACCAGAATCCGGACACACTGACCAGTCGCCGGGCGCGGGCCACCTCCCCGTCACAGTGGTCCAGGATGGAATAGCCCTGGAGGAGGAGCGCTCCCGTGATGCCCCACCCTCCGCCGGCGGCGAGCCCACCGAGGGCGGCCAGGCCCACCAGCAGGTTGACAGCCGTAACCTGGTTCGGGGTGAGCGGGGTCCGGAGCAGCAGGCGGGTGAGCGGGCGGGAGAGCCACTGGGTCAGGCACTCCGGCTTGGTCGCCGTCAGGGTGACCACGCGTCCCTACCCTCCGGCCAGCCAGTCCCGAAGATGGTCGGCGATCACCTCCGGCGGGAGGGGGACGCGGGGGAACTCCTCCGGCTCCTCGGGGCTCACCTCCACCAGCAGGAAGGCGGGCCCGGGCTCGCGCTGACACTCCCGAAGGGCAGCGACCAGGGCCTCCCGGTTGCGCACGCGGAGGGTCCGCCGGTACCCGCAGCCTCGCGCCACCTCCTCCAGCGGCACCTGCCTCGAGTGGGTCGGCTGGCCCCCGGTGGAGCCGTAGGTCCCGTTGTCGAACACCAGGTGCAGGAAGTTCCTCGGTCCCTCGGCGGCCACCATGGCCAGCGTGCCGAGGGCCATCAGCACGTTGCCGTCGCCGTCGAAGATGATCACCCGCTTCTCCGGCCGGACCAGTGCCACCCCCAGACCGATGGAGGCAGCCAGCCCCATGGAGCCGATCATGTAGAAGTTGCCGGGCCGATCCCCGAGGGCGAATGACTCGCGGCAGATCGCCCCATTGGCGTGGACCACCACCTCGTCGGTGAGGCAACCCCGCACGGCGGCAATCGCCTCGGCCCGGGTCACGCGACCGCCCCCTTCCGGATGAGGAGGGCGGCCGGAAACCGCTCCACATCGCAGACGGTCGCCACGGCCGCGCAGTCATCCAGGTAGGTGGCGTCCCCCACGATCCGGTACGGGATCTTCACGGTCTCCAGGAGCCGGGTGGTGACCTCCCCCATGACCCAGTGCTCCGGCGCGTCTTCGATCTGATAGCCCCTCAAACTGATGATCATCAGGACGGGGATTCTATACATCACATTGAGAGAGGCGAGCGCGTTGATGGAGACTCCCAGGCCCGAGTTCTGCATGAGGACGACGGAGCGGCGCCCGGCCAGGTAGGCCCCGGCCGCCAGGCCGATTGCCACATCCTCCCGGACCGCCGGGTGGTATCCCTCCGCCTCCAGGCGGTCGAGGATCGCGCTCAGGAACGAGCAGGGGACGCCCGTGAAAAAGTCAAAGCCGTGCCGCGTCAGTTCGCCGACGAAGGCCGCCGCCGGGACGCTCATGCCCGCCCCCCTCCCCGGCCGAAGCGGCCGACCGCCGCGCGAAGGATCCCCCCTTCCAGGCGGCGCAGGAAGCGGTGCTCCCGGTCGGCATGGACGACCTGGACGCACCCCAGGTAGCGGAGGTAGCCTTGGACCCCCTTCTCCACCGCAGCGTGCTCGATGCCGGGGCAGAGCGCACCGAGCCGCTCGATCATGGCTTTGACCAGGGCGACCGGCTGGAGGGGCTTGCCGTCCTGCTCCAGCATCCGATGCCGGATGACCGGGTCGGGTTCATCCGCCACCGGGACTACCAGGTCCCACAGGTCGGGCGCCTCTATCAGGGTCCGCCGGAACGCCTCCGCCTCGGGGTGGCCCGGACGGGCGAAGATGCCCTTGAACTCGAAGTAGTCCACCGCCTCCGCAAAGGCAATCTGCTGCGCGGCCATCGGAGAGAAGGGGAGGAACGGCATCGGCGGGTATGTATAGGTGAGAAAGTAGGTATGGCACAGGAAGGCCACTGCGGCAGCCGTCCGGTCGGTCGTCACGTTCAGGATCCCGGGGCCGAGGTAGGGAACCGCCCGGTCCAGCTCCGCGAAGAATTTCTCCAGGTCCTCAGCAAGGCGGGTCACGCAGTAGTGGCGGTTGAAGGCCTCGCGGATCGCCGTCTTCTCGGCCCCGCCGCCCGCCCGGAGGCGGTTCAGGTCAGCCGCCAGGTCGGCGACAGCGGGCGCCAGCCCAGCCCGGAGGGCGACAAAGTCGCGCCGGGCTACCTCGGGGCGCCTCAGGATCTCGATGGCCGCGTCAATGATCGTGGGCTGATAGATCAGGATGTTGGCAAACTGCCGGTGGTAGTGGGCCGGCTTCACATCCATCTCCGGGAGGACCGCGCACACGGCGCCCCCGCCCGGGAGGCCAGAAACCTCCAGGAGCCGGCCGGCCAGGACCAGGTGTGTCGTCAGGTCCATGGGTGCTCCGCGCGGCTAGTTGCGGGGGAAGAGGGCCCGGATCCGCCCCCCAATCTCGGCCTCCAGGGCCCGGCAGAACCGCAGTTCCCGGTCGGCCTGGACGAGCTGTTTGAGGTCGAGCGTGGCGAGAAAGTTGCGGATCGCCAACTCCACGCTCCCGGGGGAGATCCCCGGGGCCAGCGCCCCGAGCCGCTGGATCATCGCCTTGATGAGTGCAGCTCCGTCGTAGGCAGGGGCCGCCTCCAGCGCAACGGGGCGTCGGGTGCCGCCGTCGGCCCCCTCCTTCGGGACCGGTCGGCGCCAGATGTCGCTCTCACCCATTGCCCGGCGAAACGGGCCGATCAGGTCCGGGCGGTAAAAAGACGCCTTGTACTCGAGGTAGTCAATGCTCCCGAAGAGGTCCCAGTGGGCCGAGTAGTTGGCGGCCAGCGGAATGAAGACCCCGACCGGATTATTGAACGTGTCGAAGTAGGTGTGGCTGATGAGGCTGAGAGAGGCGGCCAGCCGGTCGGTGCTGATCTCGGAGGCTTCGCGTCCCAGCACCTGAACGGCGCCGGCCAACTCTCGGGTGATGAAGCCCTCTGCCTCCTCGGCGATGCGGCGGGTGAAGTAGGCCCGGTTCCGGGCCTCGAGCCGCTCGAAGTGGGAGGGGGTGGGATCCGCCTCTGCGGCTGCCGCAGCAGCCTCCAGGTCGGCGACGACGGCAGCCATCCGCCGCCGGAGGGCGGGAAAGTCGCGGGTGCGGCACTCGGGCGTGGCAAAGATGTCGCAGGCGATCTCTACCATCAGCGGCTGGTTAGCCAG
Organism: uncultured bacterium; assembly: GCA_964598715.1. Lineage (GTDB taxonomy): Bacteria > Methylomirabilota > Methylomirabilia > Methylomirabilales > JACPAU01 > JACPAU01. The sequence goes on from CAZRDA010000033.1 coordinate 8,790, forward strand.
CAGGTGCGCGTACTGCCGGTGGTAGTGGATCGGCTCAATGTCAATGACCGGCAGGACGGAATAGATCGCCGCACCCTTCGGGAGGTCGCAGGCCTCGAGCACCTTCCCGGCCAGGACGATGTGGGTCTCCCAGTCCATGCGTCGTCGCCCCCCCGCGTCAGGTCCCGATCCGCGGCTCGGCCAGGACCCCGGCCAGAACCTTCCCGAGCGCGCCGAGGGCGCGCCTGCCGCGCCCGGCCAGGGCCACGAGAGCCACCGCGAGGCCCGGCCGCGCGCCGAGCAGCCCGAGGATGCGCCTCCCCCTGACCTCCCCGCCCGGCCCGATCAGGTCCGCCAGGGCCGGCGGCAGCGCCTCCTCCGGTCCATCCAGCACCACCCGGAGGGCGGCAAAGGGGAGCCCCCGGTCGGCCGCAAAGGCTAAGAGGGGTCCGCTCTCCATATCCACCGCCACCGCCCCGGTCGCGGCCGCCGCCGCTTTCTCCTCCGGGCTCAGGAGCAGGCGGGGGCTCCAGAAAACGGGACCACCCAGGAGCGGGACCCGCTCGGCCACGGCGGCCCGGTGGGCCATCGCCCCCCAGCCGGCGTGGCACGGCCGCTTTCCCCCTCCCGCGTCCTGAATCGCTGTAGCCACGACCACCGTCCCCGGGGCCGCGGCGGTCGCGAGGCCGCCACAGAGACCCACCCCCAGGAGAGCGGTCACGGGGGGAGAAACCCCGGGCGGGGGCAGGGCGGGGAGGAGGGGCGCACCCACTCCCACTCGAACCAGGACGATCCGCGGACCCGGGTGCGGCTCCGGCCGGCGCCCCGGGGCGAGGCCGACCGACCGGGCCAGGAGGCGGGCCTCGAAGGCCGTCGCCGCGCAGAGGAGGACGGTCGGGCCGGAGCCTCCCCCTAGGAGAGGAAGCTCCACTTGAACATTTTCCAGGTATCCTTCAGGCTCTCGCCCGCCGCCTGGATAGCGCTGGCCTCATAGCCACAGTGGACCATGCACTGGGCGCAGCGGGGGTCCCTCCCCGTCCCGTACTTCTCCCAGGGGGTGTTCCGGATCAGATCCTGGAAGGTCTGGTGGTGGGCATCGGTGATGAGATAGCAGGGACCCTTCCAGCCGTTCGGGTTGCGGGTGGGATTGGCCCAGGCAGTGCACTGGAGTTCCTTCTCCCCCCGGAGGAAATCCCAGTAGACGGGCGTGTTGCCTAAGCTGAGATCCCTCACCCCCTCCCAGATGATCCGGAACGTCTCCTTGATGTTCTCCCGCTCCAGGAAGATGTCGGCCTTCACCGCCGTGTACGAGAACCCGGGCGAGAGCAGCATCCCCTCCACCCCGAGGCCCTGGAGATACCGGCAGAGCGCAATGACCTCCTGCGGGTCGGACTCCTTGAAGACCGTCGTGTTGGTGCAGACCCGGTAGCCGGCCTCCTTGGCCGCGATCAGGGCCTCCGTGGCCCGCTTGAAGGCCCCGGGGAGGTTCATGATCATGTCGTGGGTCTTGGCCAGCCCGTCCAGATGAATGTTCATGATCAAATGCTGGTCCTTCGGGTAGCGGTCCAGCGTCCGCTTCAGGGTCAGTCCATTCGTGCACAGGTAGATGAAGCGGCCCCGGGCGACGCAGCCCTTCACCAGATCGGCGATGTGGGGGTAGATCGTCGGCTCCCCCCCACAGATGGAAACCACAGGGGCGGGGCACTCGTCCACCGCAGCCAGGCACTGCTCCAGGCTCATGTTCAGGTGCATCGTATCGGCGTACTCGCGGATCCGGCCACACCCCTCGCAGGAGACGTTGCAGCGGTGCGTCGGCTCCAGCATCAGCACCCAGGGGAACTTCTCGGTGCCGTTCCTGCGCATCCTGGCCAGGTACTTCATGACGGCCACTTTCTGACTGAGCGGAACGCTCATCGTCTGACCTCCCATCCGGGTTGCCCGACCGCCGGCTCCGCCAGCCGGGCCCGGGCGCACGACGGCACGATCCAGAGGCGCGATGCCGCAACGAAGACCAGGGCTCCAGCGATCGCGCTGCTGACGCCAAGCAGCCGCCATGCGCCGATCCCGGCCATCACGGCCAGGTTGAACGCGAGGATGAGACCTAGAAGCGCGGGCCCGTACAATGCCCGGTATCGCCACCCGCGAGCCCAGTCGGGCGCGGCCGGGCTCCCGGCGCGCCGATCGCACCAGGCGTTGAGGCCGAGAGCGACCAGCCCCACGAGGAACCACCCGGCGAAGTTGGCGAAGGGCACCCCGGCGCCGGCGAGAGTCATAGCCTTGGCCATCAACCATCCTCTGAAGCCGCCTAGGCCCTCGCCCTTGGGCGTATTGGTCTCGGCGACAAGAACGTCGCCGTTCGGCAGGACATGGAGCCAGCGGG
>CAZRDA010000034.1:0-11112 GCA_964598715.1 uncultured bacterium
TAGTGGCCGCCCCCCGGTGCCCCCGGTGCGGGTTTCTTGCGGCGGTCCAGGACCTGCTGCGCGGCGCGCGAGACGGCCGCCGGAACATTTCGGTTCCGGGCCAGCCCCTTGAGCTCGTTTTCCGTGAGGTTGGTAATCCCCAGGTCGAGAGAGACCCCGACAGGGGTCTTGGGGTTGTTCACGAGGGCCAGGATGACCAACTTATTCTTTCTGTAGCGCTTCTGGTTGGCGATCTCCCGGAGGACCTTCTCCGAGACGTCCCGCATCTGGGCGAAGCCGAGGATCTCGGTGTCCGTGATCCGGGGGCTCCGGACCACCTCGAGCGCCACGATGTCATTCGGATCCTTGATGAGGATCAGCCGGGCGTCTTTGTTCCCTTTCTTGGCCAGGGTCAACTTCTGGCCGACCGTCATCTCTTTGATGATGGCGAAGAGGCTCTTCTTCGTCTCCTCCTCGGTCGCCCCACGCGCCTGCTCGTGCAGGACGGCCTCGACCACCGCGATCTCGTCCTCGGTGGCCGCCGGATTGTCCAGAATCGCGTGGGGGATCTGGGGCGAGCGGCCCAGGAGGAGCCGGTTCCCCGTCAAGTCTCTCAGGATGGGGAGCGTGGCGGCGCGGGCAATCTTGGCCATGGCGGTGGGCGTGGTAGCGGAGTGATTTAGGACGAGCCGCCAGAGCTCCTCGTCCACCACCGGTTGCGAGACGATGTGGTCCAGAAGGGTGGGGTCGGCCTTCGGATCGCGGATGAGGCTCAGGAGCTGATCGCGGGTGATTCCCTCCAGGAACTCGCCGGAGATGAGGAGGTCGGCCATCAGCCCCCCGGCGCACCCAGGGCGCGCAGAGCCGCGGTGAGCGCCGGGAGCTCCTCGGGCGCGACGGTCCGGAGGTCGAGGAGGACATCGTCCTCCTGGATCCGGGCGAGGACGGGCGGGTTCTGGCGGCGGAGCGCCGCCTCGAGAGCGTCGGCGGAGCGGGAGCGAGACCGGAGCGCCAGGAGGAACGTGGGGAGAGCCTCGGTGGGGGAGGCGCCGCCCCCGACCTCGGAGGACCCCGGGATCACCGCGGCGGTCAGGTCCCCGCCCGCCTCCCGGACAGCCGCGGCGACGGTCTCCGCCCGCGCCCGAATGGTCTCCGCTGGCAGGGCGATGCAGCGCAGCGTGGGAATGGCCTCCATGGCGGCGGGACCCTCCAGGTAGAGGCGGAGTGTCGCCTCCAGGGCTGCGAGGGACAGTTTGTCAATCCGCACCGCCCGGGCCAGAGGGTTCTTCCGGAGCCTCTCCACGAGGAGCCGACGCCCCACCACGAGGCCCGCCTGGGGGCCTCCCAGCAATTTGTCCCCGCTGAACGTGACCAGGTCCGGCCCCTGGCGCAAGACGGCTGACACCGTCTCGTCCGCGGTGAGACCGTACGGGCTGAGATCGGCCAGGGCCCCGCTCCCCAGGTCCACCATCACTGGCACGTCATGGCCCTTGCCCAGGGCGGCGAGGTCTGCCAGCGGAACCGTTGCGGTGAACCCCACAATGGCGAAGTTGCTCGGGTGGACCTTGAGGAGCAGCGCGGTCCGCTCGGAGAGGGCGGCCTCATAATCCCGAAGATGCGTCCGGTTGGTGGTCCCCACCTCCCGGAGGAGCCCGCCGGCCTTCCGCATCACGTCGGGGATCCGGAAGGAGCCGCCGATCTCCACCAGCTCCCCCCGGGAGACGAGGACCTCGCGCCCCTCGGCCAGGGTGTTGATGGCCAGCAGCACGGCGGCCGCGTTGTTGTTGACGGCGAAGGCGGCCTCCGCCCCCGTGAGACGGGTGAGGAGCCCCTCCACGTGGACTTGCCGCGAGCCGCGCACGCCCGCCTCGAGGTCGAACTCCAGGGTGGAGTAGGCTCGTCCCGCCTCCAGGGCGGCCTTCAGCGCGGCCTCCGGGAGGCAGGCGCGGCCGATGTTGGTGTGCAGGATGACGCCGGTCGCGTTGATCACCCGGCGCAGGGTCGGGCGGGCCTTGGCCTCGGCGAGAACCGCCCCCGCGGCCGCCAGGTCCTCGGGCACGGCTCCGCCGCTGAGGATCTGCCGGCGGGCGCGATCCAGCGCCTCCCGCACCCCCTCGAGGACCGCCCAACGGGGCAGGCGCTCAAGGAGCGCGCGGGTCGCCGGCTCCTGGAGCACTTCATCCACCGAAGGCAGCCGCCGCAGCAGGGCCCCAACTTCTGTCGGGTCGTTTGGGCTCATCCGTCTCCGCCTCCCGGCGACGGGTCTTGCTTAGCACAATTCTCCAGGCCCTTCAACCGGGATTGCCCTCCCCAGGGGAGGCAGAAGACCGCCCGGCCGCCCGTGGGGATCGGCCGGGCGGCGTGGGGATCAGGCCGAGGTGCGGGGGGACGTGCGGCGCTCCTGGTAGCAGGTCTTGCAGTACACAGGCCGATCCAGGACCGGCTTGAAGGGGACTGTGGTCCGCTGCCCGCACTGGGAGCAGGTCACCTCATGCTCCTCCTGGCTGCGGTTCCCGGAGGCCGACCGCTGGCGGCCCTTGCAGGCCTTGCAGCGCTTCGGCTCGTTGGTGAACCCCTTCTGGGCGAAGAACTCCTGCTCTCCGGCAGTAAAGGTGAACTCCTGGCCGCATTCCACGCAGGTTAAGGGCTTGTCCTGGAACGCCATCCGGGTCTCCTCGGCGCCGGCGCCGGGGTGCTCTGCCCTCGGCCGCCCGGCAAAGACAGGTGGTACTTCCTGGGCCTACGGGCTAGGCCCCGCCCACATGCATTCCGCGGGCCAGGGCCGCCTCCCCGGGCGGCAGGCCGAAGCGCGGGAAGATCAGTTCCTGGAGCCGGGCCACGCTCGTCCGGGCGTACTGCCAGGCCTCCGCCCGCCCCGGGGGATCGGGTGGGGACGGCGGATCGCTCAAGGTGTCCAGCCGGATGCCTCGCTGCCCGAGTGCGCGCCGGGCGGCATCCGGGAGGCGATCCGGGATCTCCCGCCCCGTCATGACGGCCCAGGCGGTGGCCCAGGCCCTGGGGACGTTGGCCAGGTCGTATCCCCCGCCTCCCAGCGCGACCCAGGGCAGATCGCAGCCCCGGAGGACCTCGACGGCGCGCCGGAATCCCTGGATGGTGAGCCCGAGGTGGGCCAGCGGATCGGTCCGGTGCGTGTCAATCCCCAATTGCGTGATGAGCAGATCGGGGGCGTAGGCCCGGAGAAGGGGCGGGACCACCCGCTCCAGCGCCCAAAGGAAGATCTCGTCGTCGGTGCCGGGCGCGAGGGGAACGTTCACGCTGAACCCCTCCCCCGCCCCCTTCCCGATCTCCTCCGGGAACCCGGTCCCGGGGAAGAGGGTCTCGCCCGTCTCGTGCAGGGAGATGGTCAGGACCCGGTCGGTGTCGTAGAACCCGAACTGCACGCCGTCCCCGTGGTGGGCGTCGATGTCCACGTAGGCGACGCGCCGGCCCCGGGCGAGGAGCTCCGCGATGAGCACCGCGGCGTCGTTCACGTAGCAGAAGCCGGAGGCGCGGGCCGGGCCGGCGTGGTGCAGCCCCCCCGCGATGTTGAAGGCGACCCGGACCTCCCCCGCCTCCACCAGCCTCCCGGCGCTGAGGGTCGCGCCCGTCAGCAGGGCCGAGTACTCGTAGAGGCCGGGGAAGGTGGGGTTGTCCCCGGTCCCGAGGCCCCACCGCAGGAGGTCCCACCCGGCCTCGCCGGCGGAGGCGCGCTTGAGGGCGGCCAGGTACTCGGGGCGGTGGAAGCGGCGGAGATCCTCCTCGGGGGCGGCCGTGGCGGGCAGGACCCGGATGCCCGGACCCTCGAGCAGCCTGTAGGCGGCCGCTACCTCGACGGTCAGCGGCAACCGGCTGATCCGCATGGGGTGGGCGGCGCCGTAGTCGAAGCGGGCGTACTGGTCGCAGGTGAAGAAGGCGCTCCGTGGGGGCTCGTGCATGGTCGGGGGGCACCGCGGGCTGGCGCCGCGGGCTACTCCTCGCCGGGGCGGAGGTACTCCCCGCTCTTGCCGCCGCGCTTCGCCACCAGGCGGACGTCGCCGATCACCATCGCCTTGTCCACGGCCTTGCACATGTCGTAGATCGTCAGGGCGGCGACCGAGACGGCGGTCAGGGCTTCCATCTCGGCCCCCGTCTTCCCGGTGGTCTTGACCCGGGACTCGATGTCAATGCGGGCGGCCTTCTCCCGGGGGGCGAAGCGCACCTCCGCGGAGGTGATGAGGAGAGGATGGCAGAGGGGGATGAGCTGGTCCACCCGCTTGGCGGCCAGGATGCCCGCGAAGCGGGCCGCCGCCAGCACGTCCCCCTTCGGGAGGCCTTCGTCCAGGATCAGGCGGATGGTCTCCTGCTGGCACGTGATGTGCCCGCGGGCGACCGCCTCGCGGGCGCTCTCGGGCTTGGCGGTCACGTCCACCATCTTGGCTCTTCCCCGGGCGTTAAGATGAGAGAACCTTCTCATTCTGTCCCATGACCTGGCGCATGATGGCGTACATCTGGTCCTTCACCACGAGCTTCATCTTCTGCAACTCTTTGCGCTTCCGCTCCTGCTCGCTGGTCAGGTAGTAGATCCGGTTGAGATCGCCGATCTTCTGGTCGTACTCCTGGTGCTTCTCGGCGAGGCGGCCGAATTCGGCGTGCTCCTCCTTCAGCCGCGCAAAGAGTTGCGCCTCCGTTTCATTCACCTTTCACCTCCTTGCAAGGGGCCTGAAATGGCAACGCCCCGGTGGTCCCGGGGCGTGCGAACTGGCTGCGGGTGGACCCTGGAGCCGGAATGTGGCGAAAGAGCAGAATCCTTGGCGTGAGCGACCGGCGCATATCCACCGTCGGTAGGGGAAAACCTACCAGGCGTTGAGATTATTCCAGACTGCGCGGCAAGTCAAGGCAAAAAGCGGGCTGCAGGGACTTCGGTCCGGGGGGCGGGGCGGGGCAGAGGGTGAGCGGCGGAAGCCTTGAAGGTGGCGATGATCGCCATCCCCTCCATGAGGCCGAGCGCGGTAGCAGAAGGCCGGCTGACGAGGGCGCTGAGGGGCGCGCCGCAGTCCAGATGAACCCGTAGGAGAGGCCCGGCCGGAACCAGCCGGACCACCCGGGCGGGAAGGTTATTGCGCGCGCTGCTGGGACGCCCCATCTCTGCCGCCGGCAGCAGGGTCACGTCCTCCGGGCGCAGGCACAGGAGGGCCCGCTGCCCGGCGGGCAGGCTCCCCACCGCCTGCACCCGGTGCCCCGCCACGTCCAGGGTGAGCAGGCCCTCCCCGCTTCCCAGGACGGTCCCCTCCAGAATCGTGTCTGCCCCCACGAGCCGCGCGACCCCCTCGCTTGCCGGCCGGGTGAAGACCTCCGCGGCCGGCCCGACCTGCGCCAGGTGGCCCTCCAGCAGGACCGCCACCCGGTCGCCGAGGCGCAGCGCCTCGGCCCGATCGTGGGTGACCAGGACCGCCGCCATCGCCCGCTCGCGCTGCAGGGTCAAAAACTCCTCCTGGAGCGGCTCGCGGCTCTCCGGGTCGAGGGGGGCGAAGGGCTCGTCGAGCCCAAGGAGTTCCGGCTCGAGGGTGAGGGCCCGGGCCAGGCTCACGCGCTGCGCCTCCCCCCCGGAGAGGGTCGAGGCCCGCCGGTCCGCGCGGCCGGAAACGCCGAGCCGCGTGAGCCACGCGAGGGCTCGCCTCTCCGCCTCGCGCCGGGGCACCCCCCGCAGGCGGAGAGGGATCGCCGCGTTCGCCAGGGCGGTGGCATCCAGGAGGAGCGGCTCCTGGAAGCAGCAGGCGACCCGGCGGCGCCAGCGCGGCCGCTCAGCGGCCGTGATGGGGGTCCCCTCGAAGACCACCTCGCCGGCCGTCGGCGCCTCGAGGAGCGTGAGGACCCGGAGGAGCGTGGACTTCCCCGCTCCATTCGGGCCGAGGAGGGCGAGGATCTCCCCCCGCTCGACCGTGAGAGCCTCCACCGCCAGGACCGTCCGGTCCCCGTACCGGACGCGGACCTCGCGCAGGGCGGCGAGCGGGCCGCTCACGGGCGGCGCCCGCGTTGCTGGAGGGCGGTCAAGCCGGCGTTCAGGGTGAAGGAGAGGGCGAGGAGGATGATCCCGAGGGCGATGGCGGTCTCGAATTTCCCCATGCTGGTTTCGAGGACCGTCGCCGTCGTGAGGACGCGGGTGAGGCCCCGGATGTTGCCGCCCACCATGAGGACCGCGCCCACCTCGGCGAGCAGTCGGCCACCGGCCGCCATGACCGCGGCGAGCAGGGCCCCCCGCGCCTCGTACAGCAGGAGCGCCACCGCCTGCACCGGGGAAGCGCCGAGGGCCAGGAGCTGGAGACGGAGCCGGGGGTTCAACGCCTGGAGCGCCGCCATCGCGAGCCCCGTGACGATGGGGAGCGCGATGATCGTCTGGGCGAGGACCATCGCACTCGGCGTAAACAGCATCTCCAGGAAGCCCAGGGGCCCACTCCGCCAGAGGAGGATCGTGACCAGGAGCCCCACGACGACCGGCGGCAGGCCCATTCCGGCATTGACGGCGCTTGCCAGCACCTGTCGGCCCGGAAAGCGGCCGAAGGCGAAGAGGGCGGCCGCCGGCAGGCCCAACACGAGGGCGATGAGCAGGGCCGCCCCGGAGACCCGAAGCGTGAGGAGCGTGATCTGCCAGACCCCCGGGTCGCCCGTCAGGACGAGGCGCAGGGCCTCCCGGATGCCTTGCCAGATCAGGTCCATGGCGCCCGCCTCAGCGCGTGCCCGTGCTGGCGTCGGGGAAGAAAAGTGGCTGACCGTAGCGCTCGACCCCGAAGGTCCGGATCACCTCCTGGGCCTCGGCCGAGAGGAGGAAGTCGGCGAACGCCTTTCCTCCCGCCGCGTTGACCTTCGGGTGCCGGGTCGGGTTCACCTCGAGCACGTGGTAGGGGTTGAGGAGCGGAGCATCCCCCTCCAGGAGGAGGGCGAGGCGGAGCCGCGTGCGGAAGGCCAGGAACGTGCTCCGATCCGTCAACGTGTACGCGTCCTTCTCGGACGCGATCACCAGCGTGGCCCCCATCCCCTGTCCCGACTCCAGGTACCAGCGTCCCGCGGGCGCGACGACGACGGCCTTCCAGAGGGCCAGCTCCTTGTTGTGGGTGCCGGAGTTATCTCCCCGGGAGACGAACCTGGCCTGGCGCGCCGCGATCCTCTTGAGCGCTTCGGCCGCCCGCTTGGTTTCCTGGATCCCCGCCGGGTCGGAGGGCGGCCCCACCAGGACGAAGTCGTTGTGCATCACGGGCCGCCGGTTGACCATACTCCCCTCCGCCACGTACTTCCGCTCGAGCTCCGGAGCATGGGCCAGCACCACGTCGGCCTCCCCCCGGGCCCCCAGGGCCAGGGACTGGCCGGTCCCGACGGCGATCGTCTTCACCGTGTAGCCGGTCTTTTTCTCAAAAAGCGGGACCAAGATGTCGAGGAGACCGGAGTCCTGGGTGCTGGTCGTGGTCGCTAGCAGGATAGTGCGCTCCTGCGGGGCGGCGGCCCGAGGGGCGAGCAGGAGGGCAAGGGGCAGGCCGACGAAGAGCAGGCGGGAGAATCGGGGTCGCGTTCGCATCTAGTTCACCTCCCGGATCCGGCCGGTCTCGCGGGTGTCATAGCCCCCCAGGTGCCCGACCTGCTGCCGGAAGGCCCGGCTTCGCAGGGCGGCAATCAGGGTGGCCACCGGGGGGCGGCGCAGGTGCGCCATGGGAAGGACCAGGTCGTAGCGCTCGCGGAAGTGGGGGACAAATCCGAGACCGAAAGCCTCAGCGGCCGCCCGCAGGCCTAACCCGGCGTCCGCCTCCCCACGGGCAACGGCCGCAGCGACCTCAAGGTGCGTGGCGGCTTCCCGGGGGAGGAGACGCAGCCGCTCCATCGCGATCCCCTCCCGCCGGAGCCCCCACTCCAGGAGCAGGTCGGTCCCCGAGCCGGCCGTCCGGCGGATGACCCGGATCTTCGGTCGAGCGAGGTCGGCTAGGCGCCGGAGGCGCCGCGGGTTCCCGGGCGCCACGAGCAGTCCCTGCTCCCGGTGGGCCACCGTCAGGAGGGCCATCCGCTGGCCCGGGAAGAGGCGCGCGACGAGGGGGGCATTGTACTCCCCTGTTGCGGGGTCGAGCAGGTGCGCCCCTGCCACATCCGCCGCTCCTTGCCGGAGTGCGAGGAGGCCGGGGAGGCTCCCCACGGCACGGGCGTCGAGCGCGAGCGGCGGCCTCCGGCAGCGCAGGTGGGCTGCCAGCAAGTCGAGGGTGAGATCGTGGCTCCCCACGAGGCGGAGGGCCCGAGGGGCTTCGCGGCGTGCGGGTGCTTGAGGCGACGGACTCTCCGGGGCGCCGGCCGTCCGCCAGCGCCCGAGCTGGACGGCGAAGGCGGTCTCGATCTCCGCCGTCTCGGCCCCCAGGCTTAACGCTTCCAGGGCTGCCCGCCCGAGGAGGTTCCGGAGCTGCCGCGCCCGGTGCCCGAGGAGCCGCGGGTCGCCCGGCGCTGCCGCCACGAGGGTCCCGGCGCGCCGCCGGGTAGCCAACAGCCCTTCCCGTCCCAGGGCCGCGTAGGCCCGGCCGACCGTGTTGGGGGTGAGGCCGAGGGCGTCCGCCAGGCGGCGGACGGGGGGGAGCCGCTCGCCGGGCTTCAGGGCTCCGGCAGCGACCGCCGCCCGCACCTGGTCCATCACCTGGGTGTAGAGGGTGCGGTCCGGCTTGAGGCTCACGCGCAGCGGCATGGGAATGACCTTTGTATCAAGAGTCTTGGTACAAAGTAGCGCTGCGGCGTGCGGCCTGTCAAGGGGGGCGGCCGGATGCCGACCTCGCCCCGGGACTCAGCGGGAGGGAGCGAGGCGCCGGAGGCGGCGCGCCGCCTCGGCCAACGTCTCCAGGCGCTTGCAGAAGGCGAACCGGACGTAATGGCGGCCCAGGGCGGGGTCGTGGAAGAAGCTGCTGCCGGGCACGACGGCTACCCCGACGTTGCGGGTGAGGTGCTCGGCGAACTCGACGTCATGGGCGCCGCCGAAGGGGGTGAAGTCGGTCATGACGTAGTACGCGCCATCCGGGTCGCGGAACCGGAAGCCCACCTCCCGCAGCGCGCCGCAGAGGGAATCGCGCCGCTCCCGGTAGTCGGCTTGGAGGCGCAGGTAGTAGGCGGGGGGGAGGCGTAGCGCGGCCGCTCCCGCCTCCTGGAGCGGGGCGGCCGCCCCCACCGTCAGGAAGTCGTGGACCTTCCGGATGGCATCGGTGATGGCCGGGGGGGCCAGGACGTAGCCGACCCGCCACCCGGTCACGGCGTAGGTCTTGGAGAGGCCGTTGACGACGATGGTGCGCTCCCGCATCCCCGGGAGCGTCGCCGGGCAGACGTGGCGCAGGGGGCGCCCCGGGGTGGGGTAGTAGATGTGCTCGTAGATCTCGTCCGTCACCAGGAGGCTGTCGTGCTCCTGGCAGAGGGCAGCGACCACCTGAAGTTCCTCGAGGCTGAAGACCTTCCCCGTGGGGTTGTTGGGGGTGTTGAGGATGACCGCCTTTGTGCGGGTGGTGAAGGCCCGCCTGAGGTCGGCTGGGTCGAAGGTCCAGTCGGGGGGGCGCAGGGTGACATAGCGCGGCGTGGCTCCGGACAGGATCGCGTCGGGGCCGTAGTTCTCGTAAAAGGGCTCGAAGACGACGACCTCGTCTCCCGGGTCAATGATCCCCAGGAGGGCGGCGATCATCCCCTCGGTGCTGCCGCAGGTGACGGTGATCTCCCGCTCCGGGTCGAGTTCGAGGCCAAGGGACCACTTCACCTTGGCCGCCAATGCGTCCCGGAACGACTTGGCGCCCCAGGTGATGGCGTACTGGTTGATGTCGGCCCGGATGGCGGCGACGGCCGCCTCCTTCACCTCGGCCGGCGCCGGGAAGTCCGGGAAGCCCTGGGCCAGGTTGACGGCGTCGTGTTGGTCCGCCAGCCGGGTCATCTCCCGGATGACCGATTCGGTGAAGATCCGCGTCCTGGCCGAAACGGGGGATCTGGTCATCACTTCCTTTGGAGCGGGAAAGCCCTCTCCCGGTACCAGAAAGGGGGCAGGGTGTCAAGCCGGCTTCGCCGGCGCGGCGGGTCGGCGGCGGCGACGGCGGCGTCGCCGGCGGCCCGGGGCGCTCGGGAGCGGCGGGAGGGATTTCAGGAGATCGGGCCCCAGGAGGTCCACCTGCCAGCGGTGGAGGACGTCGAGGGCCCCCAACTGCTGCAGCGTGGAGGGGGCCGCCGTGGCGATGGTTACCAGGGCCGCCTTCGGGGCGAGCAGGGCGGGGTCGAGCGAGAGGCGTTTCGCGGCGGCATCCCGGGCATCGCGGAGCCGCGCCACCTTCGGGCCGAGGGCCGGATCGTGGGGTGGGCGCTCCCGCTCGGGCAGGGTTGGCCAGGCCTCGGGGGGGAGGGCCAGGCCTCGGGCAATTGCCACCTCCAGCCCCACTCGGAGCAGGTCCTTGATGTTGCGGGGGAGCTTGACGCCCGGGGGAACGCCCTCGGCGCCCGCCTCGGCCGCCTTGGCGGCGAGGGTCACCAGGTACTCGCTTCCGAGGATCCGGAATGCCGCCGCATCCCGGTCGCGCGCCACTCCCTCGCGCCACCGCCAGAGCTCCCGGAGGATCGCCTGGGCCCGCAGGGGCAGCGCGTGGCTCCCCCGGACCCGCCAGGCGCGCTCCGGGTCCGGCTCGGGCGGGCTGAAGCGGACGGCGGATAAGCGCTGGCAGGTCTCCCGGTGCCACGCGAGGCGTCCCGCGTCGGCGAGTTCGCCCTTGAGCCGCTCGGCCAGCGGGAGCAGGTAGCGGATGTCGCCCAGGGCGTAGGTTGCCAGGTCGGGCGGTAGGGGCCGCCGCGACCAGTCTGCGCGCTGGACGCGCTTGTCCATCACGACGCCGAAGTAGCGGTGAATCAGGGCGGCCAGGCCGAGTTCCTTCTGGCCGAGAAGTTGCGCGGCCAGCATGGTGTCGAAGAGTTCTCCCGGGGTGAATCCGAAGTGCCGGTTGAGGAGCCGGAGGTCGTAATCACACCCGTGCAGGACGAGGGGCTTCGCCTGGAGGAGGTCCACCAGGGGCCGGAGGTCCAGGTCTGCCAGCGGGTCCACCAGGGCCTCCCGGCCGGCCGTGGCGACCTGGATGAGGCAGAGCTTCTCGTAGTAGTGGTGGAAGGAGTCGGCCTCGGTGT
>CAZRDA010000035.1:0-3274 GCA_964598715.1 uncultured bacterium
CCACCATCGCTGCCGTGACGGGCCCCGACGGGGCGTGGCGCGTCCGCTGCTTCCCGGACCGCGCCCCGGTCTTCCGGATCGAGGGCGCCGTGGATCGCAGCGGCGAGGGCCTCTACGACCGGATGCAGAGTGTCGGGGCCCACGAGGTGATCGTCGAGTGCCAGGACCACGCCCGACGCCTGCCCCGGTTCAGCGACGCCGAACTCACCGACGTCCTCCGCCTCATCCAGGCGCGCATCGCCGACCTGCACCGGGATCCCCGCTTCCGCTACGTCCTCCTCTTCCGGAATCAGGGCCCGCTCGCCGGCTCCCTCATTGATCATCCCCACTGCCATCTTGTCGCGACCTGCGTCATTCCCCGGCGCCTGGAGCAGGAACTCCGCTGGGCGAAACAGCACTTCGACTACAAGGAGCGCTGCCTGGGCTGCGACATGCTCCACCAGGAGCTGCGGGATGGCCGCCGCCTGGTGGAGGTCAGCCCCACCTTCGTCGCCTTCTGCCCCTTCGCCCCCCGCTTCCCCTACGAAACGTGGGTCTTCCCCCGCCGCCACCAGCACGCCTTCCCCCGCCTCTCCCCGGACGGGGCAGCGGGGCTCCCGGGACTGGCCGCCCTGCTCCGACGGACCCTGTCCCGCCTCGAGCACCTGGCGACGGACTACCACCTCGTCCTGCATGACGCCCCGAACGAGCAGGCGGAGCGGCCGGCGGGCGAGTGGAGTACCCTGCGGGAGGATTTCCACTGGCACCTCGAGATCCTGCCCCGGACGCCCCGCCTGGCCCGGCTCCACCGGGAGGAGGAGTTTTCCGAGAACCCGGTGCCACCGGAGGAGGCGGCTGCGGCGCTCCGGGACGCCCCGGTCGCGTGAGGATCCTCAAGGGAAAGAGCGGGGCGGAGCAGGCGGGCGCAGGGGTCCGACGGCCCTAGGGGCTCGCGGGGGCGGGGCGGGGGAGGAGTTCGGCCAGGAACTCGCGGATGCCCTCCGGCCGCTTCGGGGGGTCCTTCTCCAGGCCGCGCAGCAGGGCGCGGCAGAAGGCCTCCGGGAGATTCGGGACGCGAGTCGCCGGCGACGGAGCCGGCGTGTGGAGATGATGGTAGAGAACGTCCCCCTCCGTGAAGGGGGGGGCGCCCGTGGCCATGTGGTAGAGGGTGCAGGCCAGGGCGTACAGGTCGCTCCGGGCGGTCATCCCCGTCCCGTGGATCTGCTCGGGCGCCATGTAGGGGGGGGTCCCCCGGATCGTGGTGGTGGTGGCCAGCGCCCGCTCCCGGGTCTTGGCGAGCCCGAAGTCCGTGATCTTCACCGTCCGGCTCGTGCTCACCATGACGTTGGTCGGCGTGATGTCCCCGTGCACCACCCCACGGGCGTGGGCATGCTCCAGGCCGGCCCCCACCTGCTTCGCCACAAGGAGCACCTCGGGCAGCTTGAAGCGCGGCCGCTGCCCCAGGAGCCCCATCAGCGTCTTCCCCTCCACGTACTCCATGACCAGGTAGAGGCCCTGCCCGGCGGTCCCGGCGTCGTAGACCGTTACGATGTTGGGGTGGAGCAGGGAGGCGGCGATCCGCGCCTCCCGGAGGAACTCTTCCACCGCTTTCGCGTCCCCGTGGATGGCCGCCGGAAGGACCTTGTAGGCGACGGAGCGTTTCAGCAGCGTGTCCTCCGCGAGATAGACGATCCCCATTCCGCCCCGCCCCAGTTCCCGGACGATTCGGTATCGCTCCGCCTCGCTCGTCACGCGTCCCGTGAGGGGCCGAGTGGGGGCAGAAGGCGCCGTCCGGCTCTCCTTCAGCGCCGCGATCCGCGCCTGGACGTCGCGGTAGTCCAGGCGGGAGGCCATGACCCGCTCGTAGAGGGAGAGCGCTGCCTGGGCCTCGCCGCTCTTCTCGTGGGCAAGCGCCAGCAGGTAGGTGGCGTCCAGTCTGTCTGTGCTGGACGGCGCGGCGGCAACCACCTGCTGGAGTTTCTCCTTGGCGAGGCCGTACATCTCGGTCTCAACGAAGATCTGCCCGAGGGCAGCGGCCGCCTCGAGGTAGCGCTCCGAGGCAGCCGGGACCTGCTGGAGGGTGGCGACCGCCGCCTGCAGCTCTCCCTCCTCCTTGAGGAGCATGCCGGCCTCGAAGAGTTCTCCCGCCGCCTTGTGCGCGGCGACCGCCTTGGCGATCTCCCCGGCCTGCCGGTAGAAGCGGGCGGCTTCGTTGTATCGGCGCGCCCGCTCGAGGGCCGCGGCGGCCTTGGCGGGGTCCCCCCCGTTCGAGAACATCTCCGCCGCCTGGTCCAGGTCCCCCGCTAGGGTGAACAGCTCCCCGGCCTTCTCGTACTCCTGGAGCCCAGCGTACACCTCGCCGGCCCGGCTGTAGGCCTTCCCGGCCGCCAGGGCCGCGGCCGCCTCGGCCATCCGCCCCTCCTCCAGAAGCTCCTCTCCCCGGATCTGCTCCACCTCCTCGGTCGCCCCCATCGCCTCGGCCACCTGGCGCGCCTTCGCGAACAGGCGGTGCTTCTTGTACAGGTCCAGGGCCTCTCGGAGCTTCCCGGCCCGGACGAAGCAGTCGGCCGCCTCCCGCTCCACCCCGGCGTCCTTCAGGATCCGCGCAGCGGGCTCGAGGGCCCCGGCCTTCCCGTAGAGGGCGGCAGCGCGGCGCGCCATCTCCTCCATGGCCTCCCGGCGCTCCGGGTTCAGGTCGAGGCCCCCTCTCTCCCGCTGGCGCCTCACCACCTTCTCCAGCAGTTCCGCGGCCCCCCGGATCTCCCCGGCCCGCTCCAGGAGGGCGGCCGCCTGCTCCAGGTGGTCGAGCCGGGTCAGGAGGTCGGCGGCCTTGCGGAGGTCGCCCGCCCGCTCGTGGCAGGAGGCGGCGGCGGCCAGATCCCCGGCCTTTTCGTACAGGCCCGCCGCGCGGCTGTGCTGCCCCATCTTCTCGCGGACCCCCGCAGCCAGTGCGACCTCGCCAGCCAGCTCGTACTTCTGCGCCGCCTGCGCATGGTGGTTCAGGCGCTCGTGCAGCGCCGCCGCCTCCCGGTGGCAGTTCCCCCGGAGGTACGCGGCAAGGGCCTGGTCGGTCGCGCCAATTTCCTCGTAGCATGCCCCTGCGGCGGTGAAATCCCGCGCTCGCTCGTACCGCCAGGCCTGCCGGATCAGCGCGACGTGTCCGGTCACCTTTCCACCGCCGAGGCCGAGGTAGAGCTGGAGCACGGGCCAGAGATGCTGGCGCGCGAGCGAGAGGGCCAGGAGGAGGACCAGGGCGATGAGGGCGTAGCGGAGGAGGGGATTCCGGTTGATGACC
>CAZRDA010000035.1:3284-11083 GCA_964598715.1 uncultured bacterium
AGATGATCTGGGGATCTTTACCTTCCCGGATGGGACCCAGGTGGCCTGGTTCAACTGGTACCGGATCTCCTCTACGGGGCCGGCCAGCGCCCCCGCCGGCCAGAGGAGGAGGGAGACCGGCAGGCCGGCGAGCCAGGAGGTGAGGACGCGATGACCCCGCGCGAACGACACGCCGATCCTCACGCCCGGACCGGGCGGGCGGCGGAGGCCGCCGGCTCGTCCAGGCGGACGGTGACCTCCACCGTCCCCACGGTGATCACGTCCCCATCCCGCAGGAGGAACTCCGTCACCCGTTCCCCGTTCACCTTGGTCGGACCGAGTCCTCCCAGGTGGGCCAGGCGGAACCGGCCATCCTGCTCCCGGGTGATCCGGGCATGGATTGGCTTGACCAGGACCCCCGGCACCCGGACCGTGGCCTCCTTTCCGCTGCCGATGGTCACCGCCTTCCTGGCCAGCGGGACCGGGTCCCGCCCCGGGACAAGGAGCCGCGCCCCGCCCGTGTTGGATCCCTCCTTGGCCAGGAGGCGATCCACCTGTTGGGGGTCCACGTGGACGGTGGGATGGGGGCTCAGGCCGGTGAGCGTGTCTGTTCCGGCTTCCCGCACCGCCTCGCACCGGAACAGGAGGCGGTGCTTGAGGATGCCGATCTCATCCCCATCTTTGAGCGCCTGGCTGGTGATGCGCTGCTGGTTCAGGAAGGTCCCGTTGGCGCTCCGATGGTCCTCCAGCGAAAACTGCCCATCCTCGAACCGGATGACCGCGTGCATCCGGGAGACGCCGGCGTTGTCAATGATCAGATCGCTGCCCGGGGAGCGGCCGATCGTGAAGCGGGCCTTGCGTACCGCGGCCGTCCGGAGGACCCGGCCTCTCACCGTGACGGTCAGCTCCGCCTGCGGCATCAAGGCAGGGGCGGCCGAGACCACAGGGACGGCCTGGGCGGTAGGAGCCGGGCGGTAGTGCTGCGTCCAACACCGGTCGGCGGGGGGGTTCACGAGAGAGGCGTCTGCTGCGGGGGGGACCTCCAGCGTCTCGTACACCTCCAGGGCCATCGGCTCTCCCCCCTGCCGGGCGGAGAGAAATGCCAGGAGCGCATCCCGGGCGTCCTGGGCAGCCGGCGGCTTCGCCCCGTCCGGCACGAAGTACACCCGGGCCGGGCGGCCGGCAGGACAGAGGGCCAGGTGGACCCGCTCCCCATCCCGGAGGGCCAGGACGGCGCCCACCCCCCGGGCTGCCAGCCGTTCCAGGACCCCCTGCACGTCCACCAGGTCGCTCGTCACCTGGACCGAGGGGCGGCTCCCGAAGAGGACCAGGAGGCCGTGCATGAGAGAGGCATCGGCCGGGCAGAAGAGGAGCGGGGCGGTCGGGTGCTTGGCGTAGACGGCGAAGAAGTCGCCAATGAGGGTACTGCTGAAGTGGCTCCCCCGCCCCCGCCCCGCCCCGCACGGTAGGCCGCCCAGGACGAACAGGAACCGGGTCTCCTCGGGGGGTGTGAGGACGAAGTAGCCGCTGCCGGCGCGCCCCGCCCCGAGCAGGCCCCGGGACACCTCGTCGAACAGGTCATAGCGGACACCGGGGGGGGCGACCGGGGCGCCACAGGTTGGAAGGCGGGGGACGGACATGGGACCTCCTCGTGGCGGGCCGCCCTAGCGGCGGACCGGGCTGGCCTCGTACCGGATGAGGAGGGTGGTGATATTGTCCCGCCCCCCCCGCCGGTTCGCCAGATCAGTCAGCGCCTGGCAGGCGGTCTCCAGATCCTCGCCACGCGCCAGGAGCGCCTCCAGGATCTCGGGGTCGGTGATCTCGTCGGTGAGGCCGTCCGTGCAGAGCAGGAACAGGTCTCCGGGCTGAAGGGCTTCACTCCACGCGTCCACCTCGACGGCGGGGTGCATCCCGAGGGCGCGGGTGATCACATGCTTGTGGGGGGAGCACCGCGCCTCCTCGGGCGTCATCTCTCCCCGCGCCACCAGCTCCCCGACCAGGGAGTGGTCGCGCGAGATTTGCGCGAGCTTTCCGTCCCGGACCCGGTAGATGCGGCTGTCCCCGACCGAGGCCAGGACCACATCGTCATCCTCGATCAGGACGGCCGCCAGCGTGGTCCCCATCCGGGACTCGACCGGCCGGTGCTGCCCCGCTTCGAAGATGCGGCGGTTGGCGAGGCGCACGCCCTCGGCCAGCGCTTCGAGGGGCGGCTTCACATGCCTCGCGGGAAGCCTCCCCCGGGGCACCAGGGCCTCGGAAAGGGTTGAGAGGGCGAGCGCGCTTGCCACCTCCCCAGCTTCGTGTCCCCCCATCCCGTCCGCGACAGCGAACAGACCTGCCTCCGGATCGGCCAGAACGGTGTCTTCGTTGTGCTCGCGCTGCCGCCCGGAATCCGTCCTGCCGACCGCCTCGATGGGCACCACGCCCCCTTTTCCGCCATGCAGACTCGGCCGCTGGAAGGTGACCCGGGAGGGGTGCAAGTTCCATTCCAAACAACCACTTACAGGGCCTTCGCCTTACTGCAACGGGAGGGTGCAATTTCGATTGGATCGGCGCCCCGGCAACCGTAGAATGGCGCCGCGGCCGCTCCCGGCAGCCGCCGCGCGCGCCGACCCGATCGGGACACCGCCTGGGGCGCTTCGTCTAGGCCTTGCGCCGGGGGGGGACTACCGTTGGCGGAAGAGGATCAGCCGCGGATGCCGGACGTGGCACGAGAACTTCGCACCCTCCTGGCGCGGCTGCCGCCGGCCCTGGACCCGGAGGCCGCGGCAGGGGTGCAAGGCCTCATCCAGCTCGACCTGACCGGGGAGGGGGGAGGCGCGTACTTCCTGGCTCTCCGGGACGGCACCTGTACCGTTGGCGAAGGGCGCCACCCGGCTCCGACCGTCATCCTGACCCTGAGCGCCGCCGACTGCCTGGCGGTGATCAGTGGCACGGTGAAAGCCCGGGTCCTCTTCGAGGCCGGGCGGCTGCAGGTAGCCGGCAACGCCTTCCTGGCACTCATGCTCCGAGACCTCTTCCCCCGCGAGCGGCTCTTTCCCTGACGGGCTCACCGGGCCGGGCCGGTGGCGGGATTCTGGGGCTCTCACCGGGGAGACGTTTCGGCGGGTCAGGGGAGGCGGGCGCGTCAGGACCCTCAGGCCATAACCTTGGTGTACATTCCGGGCGGCACCAGGCGGAAGACCCGCACAGGCTGGGAGACGTTCTTCAACTGCCGCTCCCCCGTGTCTTCCAAGACATAGTTGCCCTTGATCCGCTCCGCGGTCTCGGGTCCCACCATGATTTCCCCTCCCTTCGCGAGTGCGGCGATGCGGGCCGCGAGGTTGGTCGTCGGCCCTGACGCGGTGAACGTCCAGCGCCCGCCCCCCGCGACGTCGAGCTTCGTGGCCCCCACGAACGCGGCGCCGCTATTGATCCCTACGCGGATCGCCACCGGCGGATAGACCCCCTCGAACTCCCGGTTCAGGTCGGCCAGCCTGGCCTGGATCTGAAACGCCGCAGCCCCGGCGTTCACGGCGTGGCGCGCCGGATCCCCCTCGGTCTGGAAGATGACCATCAGGCCGTCGCCGGCGGTCTCGTTCACGTCGCCGTGATTCGCCCGAATGATCTCGAGGAAACTCGAGAAGTAATCCTGGATCAGCCGGTTCAGGCGCTGAGGGGGGAGTTGCTCGGAGAGGCGGGTGTAGCCCTCCACGTCGAGGAAGAGCACCGAGAGATCCGCCTCTCGCTTCTCCAGCTCCCGCGCATTCGGGTCCTTCTCGAGGAGCCGCTTCACGGACTCCGGCACGAACTTGGCGAGTTCCCCCTTGACCTGCTCGAGGAGCTCCACCTTCTGCAAGGACTCCTTGAGGCTTCGGAGCGTGTCCCCCAACTGGACGTTGCGGGCCTCCAGGTCATCGCGCGCGGCCCGCAGTCGGTCCGCCATCTCGTTGATGACCCGGCCGAGCTCTCCGATTTCGTCTCGGCTTGCCACGACCACCCGCGCGTCCAACCGGCCCCCGCCGATCTGACGCGCAGCGGCCGCCACCCGCGCCAGGGGCCGGAGCACGACGCGGCCCAGAAGGAGCACGAGGGCGCCGGCGACTCCGAAGATCGTGAGCAGCGCGAGGGTGATCTGGCGGTTGCGCGCTGCCGCCAGGGCAGCGTCGAGCCGCTCGAGGCCGAGGCTGACCCGCACGACACCGCGGACCTGGTGGTCGCCGCCGTGGCAGTCCTGACATTCCTGGAGGTTCCGCAGGGGTTGATAGAACGTCAGCACGCGGGCACCGTCCAGGGCCTCTTCGGCCTCCTGGGGGGCGACGGTCTCCACCGCGCGGGTGAACAGCGGGTGGCTGATCCGTCCGCCCGGGTCGCGGCGCATCTTCGAGATGCGCTCGATCAGGCCCGCGTCGAGACCGACGAAGCGGTTCACCTCGTTCACGGTTTCGAGGTCGGTGAACGCCTCGACGCCGTTCCGGCGGTAGACCTCGAGCCGGCGAACGTCCTTGAGCTCGGTCTTCAGTCCTTGCACGAGCCGGCGGATGATGTCCGGTCGCCCTTCAAGCATTCCGTTCTCGATGCTCCGGACGATGGACGCGGCCAGGAGGCGGGCCGTCTCGTGGTTCCCGGTGGTGGTCAGCTCCGCGTCCCGTCGGATGTGATGGCCCGCCAGGAGGCCGAACCCCAGGATGAGGATGGCGAGGATCAGCGAGATGACCTTGACCTGGAGCCGGCGGCGGAAGAGGTCGGCGAACGCCATGCCACGCCTCACACCGCAGGAGCCAGCCACCGGCTTCTCCTGCGGACCCGTGCGCCGGCGTAAAGATCAGGGCTCGTCATGGCGTGTGGGATGGGATCGGGCAGGGCGCTCGCCGCCTCGGACCCTGCGGCAGCAGGGGGCTTGCCGCACCCTCGGGCCCGACGCGGCCGACGCTACCAGCGCCAGGCTGCGGGGGTCAAGCCAAATCGGGGGCCCCGGCCGGAATCCCGAAGGAGCGGCGAGGGCTTCGTGCCATGTCGCAGGAGTCCGGGGCGGCTCCTGGCGTCGGGCGGATGCCCCTCCGGCGCGCCCCGCGGGGCCGTCAGCGGATCACGTACGCCTCGACAGTGATCCCGTCTGAGGCCGGCACCTCGAACGCGGGGTCTAGCAACTGGAACTCCGCCACCATGTCGGGCGCCTCGATCCGGAGCGCCTCGACGACCTCGCCCGTGGCGATGATGCCCCCGGGCTGGACCTGCTTGAGCAACCGGCTCCCCACGTTTACGCTCGGCCCCACGAGTCCGATCGCCTGCCGCATGGTGGAGCCGATAACACCCACGATGACGTCGCCCACCGTCAGGCTCATCCGGGCGGCAACGCGGGTCACCCCGTCGCACGTCCCGCGGGCGAGGGCAGCGCGGATGGCCAGCGCGGCTCGAGCCGCCTCGGCGGTGGACTCGAAGTAGAGGAGGGCGCCGTCTCCCTCGAAGTCCTTCACGTCGCCGCAATAGGCGAGCGCGACCTCCGTGACGAGGCGCATGAAGCGCTGCACGACGGCGAGCACGGTTTCGGGCGGATGGTGGGCGAGCAGTCGGGTCGAGCCCGCGATGTCCACGAAGAGCGTCGCGAGACGCCGTCGGGTTGGCAGGCTCCCCCCGCGCAGATACCGGTCGGCGAGGCTCGGCAGAAACGAGGCTTGCGCGTCGCTCACGGTCACGCCGCTCACCCCCTCGGCCGCCGCCCCCGAGACTGCCCCCTCGATGGTGTCCGTCGGGAGGCCGGCCTCCCGCCAGGCCCCGAGGCCACCCTCAAGGACCGAAACGCGGTGGAAGCCCTGTGTAATCAGCCAGCGCGCCACCCGGGCGCTCGTCGCTTCGCCGGGTCAGGAACAGTAGACGACGAGGTGCGCGTCGGGCGGCAACTCCCGGCCCCACCGCGGGACCTCCTCCAGGGGCACCCAGACGGCCCCGGGGATCCGCGCTGGGTCGGCGGCCCACGCTTCCCTCCGGCGCACGTCGAGAATCGCCACCCGGTCTCCCCCTGCCAGCGAGGCGCCGAGAGCGCTCGCCGTGATCTGATCGATGTCGTGAGATGGGTCTGGCATCATACCTCCGCGGCGAACGACCCGTCACCGGGTCACGCGCTTTGGATGCGGCAGCGGGGCGGGGAGATGCGGCTCGACGGGTCATTGGATGACCTTGTCCGCCCGGATGAGGACCGACTGCGGGATCGTGAGGCCCAGGGCCTTGGCGGTCTTGAGGTTGATAATCAGATCGAACTTGGTCGGCTGCTCCACCGGGAGGTCAGCCGGCTTGGCACCCTTCAGAATCTTGTCCACGTACCGGGCCGCCTGCCTGCCCAGGTCCACGAAGCTGGCCCCGTAGGAAGCCAGGCCACCCCTCTCCACCCAGGTCTCTTCGTGGAACATGACCGGGATGCGTTTCTGCCCGGACATCGCGATGATCTGATCACCCGCATTGACCACCAGGCTATCCGGGAGCATGAGGATCGCATCCACCGTGTTCCGGTCCAGCTCCCGGAGGGCTGCCAGAACCTCGTCACGGGTTTTCACGTGGCGCTGTCGGATACTCACACGAAGCATCTCGGCGGACAGGCGGGCCTCGGCGGCAGCCGCGCCCGACGTCGGGTTCTCGGGGTCGAAGACCACCAGCACCGTCCGAGCGCCCGGCACGAGTTCCCGCAGCAGTTCCAGCCGCTTCCCGGTGGTGTCCACCAGGAGATGGGAGAACCCAGTCATGTTCCCCCCGGGACGGGCGATAGTCCGGGCGAATCCGGCCGCGACAGGCTCCCCCACCTGTGTGAAGACGATGGGCAGGTCGCCGGCGGCCTCCTTCACCGCCTTGGTCGCCACCGTCCCTGCGCTCACGAAGACGTGAACCCCTCTCTTGACCAACGCGCGGGCCGCCTCGAGGGCCGTTTCGTATCGGCCCTGGCCGGCCCGGATCTCAAGGACCACCTCCTGCCCCTCGACGTACCCCAGGTCCCGCAGCCCCTGCCGGAGCCCGACCACGACTGGGGCCTCCGGCCCCTGACCGAGGTGAACCACGCCGACTCGTGCTGGCCTTGGCGGCTCAATCGCCTGGAGCACGCTGCTCCCGCTGAGCAGGAGCAGGCAGAGGAAACTCGCGCGTCTCACGCCGATCATTCGCGGAGCACCATGCATCGGCTGGGTGACGTCAGCAACTGTCGCCGTGGCGTAACGCCCGAGACGGTCCAGCATCTTGGATGGCAGATTACTCTCGTAATCTAGGAATGCAACCGTCCTCCCATTAGGCCCCCGTGAGGCGAGGGCCTTGGGGGTCGTTCGGGAAGCTACCTCCTTGGGGAGTTGGGGGGTCGGGCTGTGGCCAACGCCTCTTCAATCGCTTCCTGAAAGACCTCGAAAGGCTGGGCGCCCGGGACCATCCGTCCGTTGAGGAAGAAAGTGGGCGTCCCGCGGGCGCCGAGCTGCAGCCCGAGCCTGGTCTCATCCTCGACCTTCTGTCTGTACTTGCCGGAGTCCAAGCACTGGGCGAAGGCTCCGACGTCCAGGCCCGACTCCCCGGCGTACCGTTTCAGCTTCGCGTTGGTGAACGCCAGCCCTCCCTGGCTCTCGAACAGCTTGTCGTGGTATGGCCAGAACCTCTCCTGCTCTCTGGCGCACTCAGCGGCCTGACCGGCAGCGAAGGAGTGCTCCCCCAGAACGGCAAAGTGCTGGTACGCGAACCGCACCTGGCCATTCTTGATATAGGTCTCTTTGAGCCGTGGAAGCGTCTCGGCCCAAAACTTCTGACAGAAGCTACACTGGAAGTCCGAGAACTCGACCATCGTCACAGGTGCGTTGGGGGAGCCGAGGGTTCGC
>CAZRDA010000036.1:0-10848 GCA_964598715.1 uncultured bacterium
GCCAGGAACTCGCGCACCGCCCGTCTCACGCCTGCGACGCTAGCCGACCGGCCAGCCCCTGTCAACGGCTTCCGGTCTCTCCTCTGGCCTGACCGAGGGGGTCGGGCGGGTCCTCGTGGGCACCGTCTGGCAGGCCTTCGGTCCCGGGGTGGCCTTCGCGACGGGCGCAGGATGCGCCCTGGTGGCGGCGGCGCTGCTTCCCCTGGGACTCCGGGCTTCCGGGTCAGATCCGGGGGATTCGCCTGGTCTCGTTTGACAGCCCGCGGGAGGGCGTGCTACGGTGCGGCCGGCTGAGAGGCCGGAACACCTACGGGGAGGGGGCGATGGCGGAGCCGGGCGAGCGCCGGGGACGGCCCAAGACGTTCCCCCGCCGCATCGTGCTGAAGGACGGCCGGGTGGCCACCATCCGGCTGATGGTGAAGAAGGACAAGGACAAGCTCCTCCGGTTCTTCCGGAGCATCCCGGAGGAGGAGCGGCTCTTCCTCAGGGACGACGTGACGAAGCCCGAGACCATCGAGGCCTGGGCGCGCGACCTGGACTACTCCACGATCCTTCCCATCGTCGCCGAGATCGAAGGTCGGATCGTGGCGGACGCGACGCTGCACCGCCGCCCCTACGGCTGGATGCAGCATGTGGCCGAGGTCCGGATGGTGGTGGACCCGGCCATCCGGGGGAAGGGTCTGGCGCGCGCCCTGCTGGCGGAGATTCTGGACATCGCCCGGACCTGGGGGATGGAGATCCTGGTCTCGGAGTTGATCCCGGAGCAGAAGCCTGCGATCAACCTGGTCAAGAGCGCCGGGTTCAAGCGCGAGGCAACGCTCCAGCGGCACGTGAAAGACCTCTCCGGCACACTCCGCGACCTGCTCATTCTCACCCGCCGCCTGACGGAGGACGAGCCCCGGCCTTGAGGAGCGCCTGGAGGCGCACCAGGGCTGCCTCCAGGCGGGCCGCTAGGGTCTCTGCCTCCTGCCCCGAAACGTCTCCTCCCTCGCCCGGACCGACTTCGAGAGCATCCCCTTCCCCTTCTGCACCGCCGTCCTGACCGAGGAGGGGGCGGCGGCGCCACGGACCGCGGCGCGCCGCCTCGCGGCGCTGCCGGCCGCCCGCTTCCCCTGCCGGTTGGCGCGGAGGCGCAGGCAAGAGCCTCAGGGAAGGGCCGAGGCGGGCAGGCGGTAGAGGGCCCACGTGCTGGTGATGAGGCAGTCTCCCCCGGGACCGAAGGCGAGGCCCACCAGGTTCGCGCCGGCCACGACGCGCCGGGCCAGCCCCTTTCCCTCCACGAGGAAGATCCCCCGCCGCCCCCCCTGCCCTGCCACGACGAAGAGCCGGCCGGCCGCGTCGAAGGCGAGCCCCTGCGGCCGCTCGAAGGGTCCGGCGTGCGCCGCGGCGGATCCGTCCGCGTCTATCCGGTAGATCGGGTCCTCATTGGAGAGGGTGGGGGCGGTGACGTACAGAGCGTCATCGGGACCCCACGCCAGATGGAAGGCGGCCACGCTCGGCGGAATCCGGCAGAAGGGGTGCACGGTCCCGGCGGGACTGATCCGAAAGACGGTCCCTTCCCTGTCGCCGACGTAGAGGGCGCCCTCCCGGTCCGCCGCGAGTCCGGTCGCTGTCCCCAGGTCCGTGGCCACTGGCTCCGCCGAGCCCTTCTCCCGGAACCGGTAGAGGGTCCCGTCGTGCCGACTGGTGAAGAAGAGGGTCCCGTCAGGCTTCAGGGAGAGCCCCGTGGGGTTGAGGGGGCCCGGGGTGAACGTCTCGCGGCGCCCATCGGGGCCGATCTTCACGAGAGGGGCGGGGATTTCCTGTCCCCGACTCCCGCTCACCGTCGTCCAGATGGTCCCGTCCGACGCTACGGCCGGCCCCGCGACCGGGTGCAGGTCCCCGGCGAGACGGAGGCCCACCGTGAGGCTTCCCCCCTCCGCCGTCCCGGCCTCGGTCTCCACGGTCACGCGGCCGCTCTTCGTGTCGGGCGGGACCTGGAGAAGGAGGCGGGTCGGGGTCGCGATCGTCGGGCGGGTCGGTGCCCCGCCGATCCGGACCCGCGGGAAGCCTCCCCCGGTCAGCCGCTCCCCGAGCAGCGCGATGACGCCCCCCTCGAGCGCCGCGGCCGGCTCCACCACAAGGATCACCGGGCCCGCTCCCGTCATCCTCGAACTCCCCGCCCGCCCGCTCCCGCCAGGGTTCGCAGGATCCGAAGGTTCCGGCGGTCGGCCCGGAGGGGGTCGTCGTCCTTGGGCGTCTCCAGGATCATGGGGATGCCGTCAAGCCGGCGGTCCCGCACGAAGTGCCGGAACCCCTCGCGGCCGATCCGACCTTTCCCGATGTGCTCGTGGCGGTCCACGCGGCTGCCGCGATCCCCCTTGGAGTCGTTGAGGTGGATCGCCTTGAGGCGGTGAAGCCCCACCGTGGCCTCGAAGGCCCGGAGTGTCTCCCGATACCCCTTGGCGGTCCGGATCTCATAGCCGGCCGCGAAGAGGTGGCAGGTGTCGAGACAGACACCGAGCCGCTCCGGGTGGGCCACGAGAGCGAACATTGCGGCCAGTTCCTCGAAGCGGACCCCCAGGGCCGTCCCCTGTCCCGCCGTTCCCTCTAGGAGGATCCGCAGCCTCGTGTCCGGCAGGCGCGCGTGGAGGATGTCCAGCGCCTCGGCTACCCGTTTCAGCCCCTCCTCGATCCCCCGGCCGAGATGGGCGCCGGGGTGCAGGACCAGGGAGGGGACGCCGAGACTCTCCGCCCGCTCCGCCTCGAGACAGAGAGCCTCCACCGACTTCCGGAAGAGCATCGGCTCGGGGGAGGCAACATTGATGAGATAACTGGTGTGGGCCAGGACCGGGGAGACGCCGCTCTGATGCTCCGCGGCCCGGAAGGCCTCCACCTCCCGTTCCTCGAGCGGCCTGGCCCGCCACTGGCTGTTGCTCTTCGTGAAGATCTGGATCGTGTCGCAGCCGGCCGCCCGGCCGCGCGCGAAGGCCTCCGCCAGGCCTCCCGCGATGGACATGTGCGCCCCGAGGAGAAGGCGCCGGCGCCTCACGCGGGACCCGAAGCCCCCTGCCGGAAGCGCGCCCGGGGGCGCCTTCCCGCCCCCTCGAGTATGCCGGACCGGCAGAGGGCATAGTCATATCGCACCGGATCATCCGGGGCGAAGGCCTTCAGGGTCTCCGTGATGGCCTTGGCCATCCGCCAGCCGGGGGTCTTGAGGTGCGTGAGGCCGAGCGCTCGCCCAACCCGCGCCACGTGGGTGTCGAGCGGGATGATGAGTTTGGCCGGCGAGACCTCCGGCCACAGTCCGAGATCGAGACCGTCGTCGGGTCGGACCATCCAGCGGAGGAAGAGGTTCAGGCGCTTGCAGGCGCTGCCGGTCCGGGGGTTCGGGAAGAGGTGCCGGAAGCCCCGGGACGGAATCCCGGAGGGGAAGACGGCGGTGAGGTCCGCGCCGTAGATCCGGTCGACGAAGGCCGTGAGCGCCGGCCGGGTGTCCTCGTCCCGCTCGTCGTACCCGGCGAGGAAACAGGCCTTGAGCGATCCTAAGGCCTCAAGGATCTGCCGGAGGATCCAGAGTGTGGCGATGATGTCGGCCGGACGGTTCAGACGATAGTGGAAGCCGGCGAGGTCCTTCCCGTCCCGCCTGGGGAGGAAGCGGCGCACCGCCTCCGCCGGGTGGTCCCCCAGCACCGCCAGAACACGCTCGACGGCCGGGGCGAAGAGGTCCACGCGGCCGTATGCGAGGCAGGCCGCGAGCAACCCGACGACTTCGCGGTCCGCCGGCTCCGCGTACCGCCGGGGGAACATGAGGGCCGAGGTCCGGAGGTAGGCGGCGTCGTACTTGCGGGTGAGGGCGTCGAGCGTCGCCCGGAGAGCGCGGCGCGAAGGAACAGTCATCCGGCCCGGGGCAAGGCCCGGCGCTTCCCCATGAAGCCGACGGCGTACGGGCAGATGATCGGGGCCTGGTCAATCTGGCTGTTCCGCTTCGCGTAGGCGGCGATCCGGATGCTGTAGCCGTTGATGGCGCCGGAGATGACGCCGCCCGGCCGGTAGGTCCAGCGCTTGGGCCGGCTGATGTCGTTGATGGCCACCACGAGGCCGACCGTCCCGTCCGTGAAGTACTCCTGGTCCTCCGTCGAGAGTTGGGTGGTGGCCCGGGCCGGCCCGTACATGGCGTGGGAGTGGTAGTCCCCCACCAGTTCCCAGCGGGAGGTCTCCCGGACCGCCTCCTCCACCCGCTCGCTCCGCTTCCAGTCAATGTGGACCTCGCGGAACTTCCGGTTGGCCGTCTGGTAGGGGACGGCGAAGTCCACGAAGACCCGGTCGGGCGTGCTGTGGCCCAGGAGGATGCCGAAGCACTCCCGGCGGTACACCTCGATGGTGGAGACCAGGAGGCCGATGAAGGCGTTCTCGCTGAGATAGACTTCGACGGCCATTCCTCAGGCGCTCCCATTCATCCGCGACCGCCGGCCGGCTCGCGGCGGCCCGAGCCACCCGTTTGCGGCGAGGTCAACCGTCCCGTCCAGACGGAACCGCACTCCCTCCGCTTCCAGGCGGGCGCGCTGCAGCTCGGGATGGCCGCTGCCGTAGCCGGGCGAGCAGCGACCGCGACCGCCGAGGACCCGGTGGCACGGAACGCTCCTGGACGCACAGGCACGGAGAGCCCAGCCCACCGTTCTGGCCCACCTGGCCTCACCCAGGAGCGCCGCCACCTGCCCATAGGTCAGTACCTTCGCCCGCGGGATCTGCCTGACGAGAGCGTAGACCCGCGCGAAGAAGCCGTCCTTCCCTCTGGGGGACAGCGAGCGCGGGGTGCTCTGCGAGAGCCTGGAGTCAGGGTTCCACTGGTGCATTGGATTCCAGGAAGCGCCGGGTTGGAGGGTACTTCCGCGGGTAGAGGGTCCGTGAGATGCCGCGGCTTACCGCCAGTTCAGCGACGACTAGGATAGCCAGTGGCCTGGGGGGTGACAAGACCAAAAACCCTTCCCCGAAGAAAAAAAATTGCTGATTATCAGAAGATATGATAAATCGAAAATCACCAAGGAGGGGCTATGTCCAGGGTTATTCTCAAGGGACGGGGCCAGATCACCATCCCAGCAAAGATCAGGAAAAACTTGGGGTTAGGTGCTGGGGACTTGCTGAGAATCGAGGTGAGCCGGGGGAGGATTGTCCTGATCCCGTTGCAGGTTGTTGAGCGCGCCAGCGAAGGGGAGCATGGGCGCAGTTCCGAGGGGGAGCAGGCAGGGTGAGGCCGGTTCTGCTCGTCCACGGGGGTGCGGGCCGGGTTCCGGAGAATGGGGGGAAGGCCGCGCGGGAGGGTCTCGAGGCGGCGGCGTCTGCCGCCTGGCGGCTCCTGGACGGGGGCAGCCCCGCTCTGGAGGCTGTTGTGGCTGCTGTCCAGGCCATGGAGGAGGACCCCCGCTTCAACGCCGGGTACGGGTCGGTCCTGACCGAGGACGGGGACGTGGAGATGGATGCGGCCGTCATGGATGGGAGCACGCTGCGGGCGGGCGGAGTGGCGGCTGTCCGGTCGGTGCGGAACCCTGTACTTCTCGCCCGGGCCGTCCTGGAGGAGGGGCGGCACGTGCTTCTGGTCGGGGAAGGGGCGGAGCGGCTCGCGGCCGCGCGCGGCGTGCCTCGCTGCCGCCCGGGGGAGTTGATCACGCCGGCCCGACAGGCGCAGTGGGAGCGGGGTCGGGCCGAAAGGGCAGGCGGGACCGTCGACGCGGTTGCCCTGGATGCGGCCGGGCGCCTCGCCGCGGCCACCTCCACCGGCGGAATCGCGGGGAAGCGCGCGGGGCGGGTGGGGGACTCGCCCCTCATCGGGTGCGGGACCTACGCCGATGCCCGGGGGGCTGCCTCCGCGACGGGAGACGGGGAGGCCATCATCCGGGCGGTCCTGGCCGCCCGCGCTGTGGATGCCCTCGAGAAGGCGAGCGAGCCCGCGGCCGTGGCCAGGGCCGCCCTCGCCAGGATGCAGGTCCTGACCGGCGGGACGGGCGGGCTCATCCTGCTCGATGCGACGGGGCGGGCAGGGCTCGCCCACACCACCCCCTTCATGGCCATGGCTCGCCGCGGTGGTGCGGCGTGATGGCCGGGCTGCTCGCGGGGCGCATCGCGCTGATCACTGGCGCGAGCCAGGGGATCGGGCAGGCGGTGGCGGCGGCCTTTGGCCGAGAAGGGGCATCGCTCGCGCTCTGCGCCCGCCGGCCGGACCCGCTGGAGGAGGCGGCGGCGGCGTTGCGGGGGGAGGGGGTGGAGGTCTTGGCCCTCCCGGCCGATGTCGGCAAGGCCGCCGACATCGCCGCGCTGGTGGATGCCGTGCGCCGGCGGTTCGGGCGCCTCAACGTCCTCGTGAACAATGCGAGTCGCCTCGGCCCAATGGTGCCCCTGGCGGAGTACCCGACCGAGGCGTGGGAGACAGTCCTGAGCGCCAATTTGACCGGCCCGTTCCTGCTCACCCGGGCCTGTATTCCCTTCCTTCGGGCCGCGGGGGGCGGCTCGATCATCAATGTGTCCTCGGGAGTCGGCCGGGCAGGGCGGAAGGGGTGGGGCGCCTACGCTGTCTCCAAGTTCGGCCTGGAGGGCTTCACTCAGGTCCTGGCCGATGAACTTCGGGATGAGGGGATCCGGGTCAACACCGTCAACCCGGGCGGGACCCGGACGGCCATGCGGGCCGCCGCCGTGCCCGGAGAGGACCCCCGGACCCTGCCCACGCCCGAGGCGATAACCCCGGCGTTCCTCTATCTGGCGAGCGAGGCCTCCCGGGACGTGACGGGCAAATCGCTGGATGCGCGGGACTGGATCGGCAAGTCCGTCGGGGGAAGCGAGCCGGGCGCGGGTCCGCCGGAACGGGGGCTGCATTTGCGGGGCGACGCGGGCGCCTGACCCGCGCGGGCTCGGCCTGGCCTACCGCGGGCGCTCGGCCAGGGTGAGAATCTTGGTAAGGATCTGACCGCCCCGGAAGAGGGTGAGGCGGAGTTCGTCGCCGACCTTCCCGCCGGCCAGGGCCTTGAAGAAGTCCTCCGAGGTCCGGATCGCCTGGTCGTTGACCTTGGTGATGATGTCTCCCCCGAGGAGAAACCGGACCCCGTTTACAGTGACATCCAGCGTCCCCTCCCGGATGTCAGCCCGCTCGGCGGGACTCCCCTTCCCTACGTCCTCCACCAGGAAGCCGGAGGTGAGGGGGACGTTGAAGACCTTGTTCAGCCCCTCGTCCACGAACTTCCCGGTGATGCCGATCCAGGGCCGGATGACCCGCCCCTCCCTGAGCAACTGAGGGAGGACCGCCTTTACCGTGTCAATCGGGATGGCGAAGGCGATGGACTGGGCGCCCTGGATGAGCGCGGTGTTGACCCCCACCGCCTCCCCGTTCGAGGTGAGGAGGGGGCCGCCGCTGTTGCCCACGTTGATGGCGGCGTCGGTCTGGATGACGTGGCCGGTGGCCGTCTCGCGGGTTGTCGGGAGCATCCGGTCCAGACCGCTGACCACCCCGACCGTGAGGGTCTGGCTCAACCCGAAGGGGTTGCCGATGGCCAACACCTTCTGCCCGATCTGCAGGCTGGCCGAACTCCCCAGCGGGACGACGGTGAGATCCGGGGGAGGGTTCTCGATCTTCAGGACCGCCACGTCCGTGGCGGCGTCCAGGCCGACCACGCGGGCCTTCCGTCGTCCCTCTCCCGCGATGGTGACGAGGATCTCGTCGCTCCCCTCCACCACGTGGGCGTTCGTCAGGATAAGCCCCTCCGCCCTCACGATGAAGCCGGAGCCGATCCCTCGCCGGGTGGCGGGCGCGGCGGGGCCCTCGTGCGGAAAGACGGTGGTGATGTATACCACCCCCGGCGCCAGGCGCCGGAAGATGGCGATGGTGTTCTCCTCATCCGGGGAGAGGCCCGCCATCGCCGCAGAAGGGGCCGCCCCCATCGCGACGAGCAGCAGGGTGAGGGCCCGCCCCCTGGTGCCTATGCGCGGAACCCGCTCCCCCATGATCCACACCGCGCCGACTTCTCGGGTGGCGGCTTGCAGTCGGTCAGGGCCGCCCCGGCCCCTGCCGGCTCAGGACCTCGACCATCGCCTCGTGCAACAGCCCGTTGCTCGCCACGATCTCCCCCCGGTGAATGTCCAGCGGACTGCCGGCGTAGTCGCTCACCCGCCCCCCGGCCTCGCGCACTAACAGCGCGCCGGCGGCCAGGTCCCAGGCGCGGATCTTGTGCTCCCAGAACGCGTCCAGGCGTCCAGCGGCGACGTAGGCCAAATCCAGGGCGGCGGAGCCGGGGCGCCGGACCGCCTGGGCCCGAACCAGGAAGGCCTGGAAGTGACGTATCACCTCGTCCGGAGCCTCCCGGATGTCGTACGGGAACCCGGTGCAGAGCAGCGCGTCCGTCAGGTCCAGGGTGGCCGAGACCCGGATCGGCGCCTCGTTCATGCGCGCGCCCGCCCCCCGCTCCGTCACGAAGCACTCATCGCGGTTCGGGTCGTAGACCACCCCGACCGCCAGTTCCCCCCGCACCGTGACCGCAACCGAGACGCTATAGAACGGGAAGCCGTGGGCGAAGTTGGTGGTCCCGTCGAGCGGGTCCAGGATCCAGCAGACATCGGCGGCGCCCGCGTGATTCCGCCCCTCCTCCGAGAGAATGCTGTGGGAGGGGAAGCGGGACCGGATGAGCGAGACGAGCAGCGCTTCCGAGCAGCGGTCCCCGTCCGTGACCAGGTTGATGGCCCCCTTGTGGTCAATCGTCCGGGGGCCGCCCTGGAGGTTCCGCAAGAGCGCCCCCGCCTCGCGGGCCGCCTCGATCGCCGTCGGCAGCAGATCGCCCATCCGGGCTCCTTTCCGGGAGACGCACTCTAGCACGGCCTCGGCGGGGCCGACAAGGCGGGCGCCGTTGCGGGGGGGGCGGCGAGCGGCTATGATGGGACGCGGGAGGGGGCATGGACCGCACGACGCGGGAGGCGGCGGCACAGTTCGGGCGGCACGCAGCCTCCTATACCACGAGCCGAGCGCACAGCGCCGGGGATAGCCTCGCGGTCATGGTGGCCCTGGCCCACCTCACCGGGACCGAGCGGGTCCTGGACGTGGCGACCGGGACCGGGTTCAACGCCTTTGCCTTCGCCGCGGCCGCGCGCTGGCTCGTGGCCCTGGACCTCACCGCCCCGATGCTCGCCGAGGCTCGGCGCCTGGCCCGCGAGCGCTCCGTCGCCAACGTGACCTTTGTCCAGGGGGTGGCCGACGCCCTGCCCTTTGCCGACCATGCTTTCGACGTGACCACCTGCCGGATCGCGCCACATCACTTCCCATCAATTCCCGCTTTCCTGGTTGAGGTGGCCCGGGTCACGCGGGCCGGCGGCCGGGTCATCGTGGGGGACACCTCCTCCCCGGAGGAGGATGCGCTTGCAGCCTGGCACAACCGGGTGGAGGCCCTGCGGGATCCCTCTCACGTCCGCAACTACACGGCCTCCGAGTGGCGCGCCTTCGTGGAGGCGGCGGGCCTCACCCTCACTGCCCTGGACACCTCCTGCCAGTCCCGCCTCACCTTCGGCGACTGGGTGCGCCGGAGCGGGACGGAGCCGGAACGGCTCACCCTCCTCCGGCAGGCGTTCGCGGTCCCGCCGCCCGGCGCGGCCGCTGCCTTCCGGTTCCAGGGGGAAGGGGACGCGCTCGAGTTCGCCTGGCCCATCACGATCGTGGCCGCCATCCGACCCTGAGCCCCCCCTGGGGAGCCGAGCGGGTCCGCCGCGAAGGGCAGGCGCTGCGCCAGCGGGTGGGGCCGGCTGTGGTCCGAGTGGCGCCGGCCGGAGGCGGGCGGCCGAGGCCCTCCTGTCGCGCCGTTGACAACCGGACCGCGGCGCTGGTATATTTTCTGCACGCAGGGAAGGGCAGGGAGCTTATCTTCAAGCCCCCCGCCCTAATTTTTTCCCTGGCCCAGCCTTGGCGGGGCCCTCGCCGTGGCGGGGCTGGGCCGAAGGCATCCGGGATGCGGCTCGACCGATTCACTATCCGCTCGCAGGAGGCGCTCCAGCAGGCCCACCGGCACGCCTCCGAGAACACGCACCAGGCGGTGGACGTGGAGCACCTGCTCCTCGCCCTGCTCGGGCAGCAGGACGGCATCGTGGCCCCCGTCCTGCGTCGCCTGGGGGTGAATCTCTCGCAGGTGACGCACGCGCTGCAGGAGGCTCTGAAGGGGCTCCCCCAGGTCTCCGGCGCTGCCGGCCAGTACGTCACCCCCCGTCTCCAGAAGGTCATCGAGGCGGCGGAGCGGGAGATGGAGCGCCTGAAGGACGAGTACGTGAGCACCGAGCACCTGCTGCTCGCCGCCACGGACGGTGCCGGGGATCCCGCCCAACGGATCCTGCGGGAGGCCGGGGTCACGCCGGACGGCCTGTACGCCGCGCTGGCGGAGGTCCGGGGCGGGCAGCGGGTCACCGACCCCTCCCCCGAGGAGAAGTACCAGGCTCTGGAGCGCTACGGCCGGGACCTCACCGAGCTGGCCCGGAAGGGGAAGCTCGATCCGGTCATCGGGCGGGATGACGAGATCCGGCGGGTGGTCCAGGTCCTGGCCCGCCGGACGAAGAACAACCCGGTTCTCATCGGGGAGCCCGGCGTGGGCAAGACGGCGATCGTGGAGGGGCTGGCCCAACGGATCGTGAACGGGGACGTGCCGGAGTCCCTGAAGGACAAGCGGGTGGTGGCGCTGGACCTGGGGGCGCTCATCGCCGGGAGCAAGTACCGGGGGGAGTTCGAGGACCGGCTGAAAGCGGTGCTGAAGGAGATCGCCGAGCGGGAGGGGCAGATCATCCTCTTCATTGACGAGCTGCACACCCTGGTGGGGGCGGGGGCGGCGGAGGGGGCGGTGGACGCCGGCAACATGC
>CAZRDA010000037.1:0-6704 GCA_964598715.1 uncultured bacterium
CTAGTGGGTGGGGTGGGCCTATCTGGCACGGGCCCTGCAAGCCCGGACCCCAGCGTCGGCCGAGGGGTTCTCCCACTGGAGAGGAGGAGAGAATGGCCGAGTGGATCGTGGGCGGGGTTCTGGCGGTCCTGATCCTCTGGCTGATCCTGACCTACAACGGCCTCGTTCGCCTGAAGAACCGGGTCCAGAACGCCTGGCAGCAGATTGACGTCCAACTGAAGCGCCGCCACGACCTGATTCCCAACCTGGTCCAGACGGTCCGGGGGGCTATGCAGTTCGAACGGGACACGCTGGAGCGGGTCATCGCCGCCCGCAACCGGGCTGTGGGCGCCCGCGGCCCCGGAGAGGCCGGGCCGGCGGAAGGGGAATTGACGCAGGCCATCGGACGCCTCTTCGCCCTCATGGAGAACTACCCCGACCTGAAGAGCAACCAGAACGTCCTCCAGTTCCAGGAGGAACTCACCAGCACCGAGAACCGGGTCGGCTTCGCCCGCCAGCTCTACAACGACCTCGTGGCCCAGTTCAACACGAAGCAGGAAGTCTTCCCCGCGAACCTCCTGGCTGCCCCGATGGGGTTCAAGCTCGCCGAGTATTTCCAGGTTGAGGCTGCCGCGCGCGCCGTCCCGAGCGTGGATCTCTCGCTCCGCTAGGCGGGGCCGGGCATGCGCTGCGGCGGGTGCGGCCTCGTCCAACAGGACGCGCCGACGTGCAAGGGCTGCGGCGCCCCTCGGGCGGTCCTGCCCGCCCAGGTGCGGCTTCGGGCCTCCCCCGGCCTGCCCGCGCCAGCGTCCCCTCCCAACGCCACCACCCCCCGGTCGTCGGAGGCCGCGGATCTCTTCCAGCAGCAGGAGCGCAACCGCCGGAAGACCGCGCTGATCATGGGGACATTTGTGCTCTTCGTGCTCCTGCTCGGCTTCGGCTTCGACCTCGCCACCGGCAGCCTCCTCCCCCTCCCGGCGGCCGGGACGGTCCTCTTCGTGCCGCTGGGAGGCCTCGCAGCCCTGGCGCTCTCCTCGACCTCGGCGTTCTGGAGCCTCCGCCATGGTGACCGGGCCGTCCTCCTCTCGACCCGCGCCCTGCCGTTGGAGGGACTCGGGGCCGCTGACCCGAGGGCGCAGCAGTTGCGCAACGTGGTGGAGGAGATGGCCATCGCGGCTGGTCTGCCGCCCCCCCGGATCTACGTGGTGCCCGATCCGGACCCGAATGCGTTCGCCACCGGCCCCGACCCGGAGCACGCCAGCATTGCCGTCACGGCCGGGCTCCTCGAGCGCCTGAACAGGGAGGAACTGCAAGGGGTCGTCGCCCACGAGATGGCGCACATCCGCAACTACGACACCCGGACGATGACCGTGACGGCCGCCCTGCTGGGAACGATCCTCCTCATGCACGATTGGGCCGGCCGCCTGGCCCGCTCCAGGGCCCTTCGGGCCGGAGGGCGGGGACGGGGGAAGGGGGGCGGGCCCTTCCTCCTCCTCTGGCTTCTGCTCATCCTGGTGGCCCCCCTCGTCGGCCGCCTGCTCGCCATGACGGTTTCCCGGACCCGGGAGTTCCAGGCGGATGCGACCGCGGCCGAACTCACCCGCAACCCGCTGGGACTGGCCGCCGCCCTTCGGAAACTGGAAGAGGCCTTCGAGCCGACCCGGAGCGTCAGCCGGGGGGTGGCCCACCTTTGCATCGTGGATCCGCTCGGCCTGAAGGCGGCCCTCCGGGAGGGCTTCTGGGCCGACCTGATCGCTACCCATCCGCCCATTGCGGCCCGCATCGCCCGCCTGGAAGCTATGGCCTACCAATCGGGTGCGCGCGCCTGAGGGTCCCGCGAGATTCCTCGCTCCCGCCGCCCCCGCCCCTCGGGTATGATGGGGGGGTGGCCGGCGGGGCGATCCCCCTGCCGGCGCCCCGGGAGGTTTCATGCGTCCCCAAAAGGCCAGCCCAGCCCCGCTGCCCGGACCCGCCGGCGCCCCGCGAGGTCGGATGCGCCCGCGCAAGGTGGGGCTCGCGGCCGCTGGCGCCGAGATGGCCCTCACGGTGGACCGCCTCATCTTCCGCGGCGATGCCCTGGGCAAGGGGGAGGATGGCCGGGCCGTCTTTGTCCCGTTCGCCGCGCCGGGCGAGGCGGTCCGGGTGCGGATCGTGGAGGAGCGGCCGGACTACCGGCGGGCCGCACTGCTCGAGGTGGTCGCCCCCTCGCCCGACCGGCGCGTGGCCCCGTGTCCCCACTTCACAGTGTGCGGCGGCTGCCACTGGCTGCACCTGGCGGAGCGCGCGCAGCAGCACTGGAAGGAACGGATCCTCCGGGAGCACCTTGCGCGAGGTGCCCGCATCCCGGAACCGCCGGTTCGGCTGCTCCGGTCCCCTGTCCCAGCCCTGGGCTACTGCTGGCGGGCGCGCTTCCGCGTGGCCCGGGTCGCGGACGGCTTCCATCTGGGCTACTATCGGATGGCCTCGCGGCAGGTGGAGGACCTGGAGGCGTGCCCGCTCCTGGCGCCTCCGCTGAACCATCTGCTGGCCGCCCTTCGCGCGCTGGGGCCGGCCGGACCGCGGGCCTTCCCGGGGCTGCGCGAGGTCCATTTCCAGGGGAGCGAGGCGACGGGCCGTCTGCTCTGCAGGTTCCTCCTGGCGCCGGGCGGGCGGGTGCCGCCGCTGCGCCCCCTCTTTGATGCCCTGGCAGCCGCCGCTCCTGCTCTCGCGGGGGTGAGTGTCGAGGAGGAAACGGAGGATGGCTGGCGGCGGCGGGGCCGGCTCGGGGAGGAGGCGGTGGAGGAGCAGGTGGGGGGGGCCCGGCTGCGGGTGAGCGCGGGGAGCTCGTTCCCGGCTTCGGGGACGGCGGCGGGTGCCCTCGCGGCCGAGGTCCTGGGCTTGGCGGAGCCCAGGGGCTCCGAGCGGGTGCTGGACCTGTACTGCGGCGTGGGAATCTTCGCGGTGCTGCTCGGCCTGAAGGTCGCATCGGTCGTCGGGGTGGAGGGGGATGGGAGAGCGTCGGCCGACGCCCGCCACAACGCCTGGGTGAACGGGTGCCGGCAGGTCCGCATCTGGGAGGGCACGCCGGAGGCATTCCTCCGGACGCCTGACGCCGGCCAGCCGTGGGACCTCGTTCTCCTCGAACCCCCCGGTGCCGGTCTCTCCCGGCAGGTGCTGGAGGGTGTGGTGGCGCTGGCGGCGCCCCGGCTCCTCTACGTCGCCCGCGATGTCAGCACCTTTGCCCGGGACGCGGGGCGTTTTCGGGAGCGGGGCTATGCGCTGGAGGCGGTGCAGCCCCTGGACTGCTCCCCCCAGACCTACCATTCGGAAGTGGTGGCGCGCCTTGCGCGGCAGCCCGGGGGTGCGGATCACACGTCGAGGGGGCGGGGATGATCCAATTTTCCGAGGCGGGGATTCAGGCCTTTGAGCGCGAGCGAGCGCGCCTTGCGAAGCCGGGGATGGGGATCCAGATCGCCTTCACCTACGGCTGCGGCGGGGCGGGGTTCCGGGTCACCTTCACGGAGGACCCGTCCGCCCACCACACGGTCCAGAAGGACCGGGGGGTGCCGATTTGGCTCGACAGCCAGGCGGCCGCGGGCCTGGACGGCGCCGTCATTGACTACGACGGGACCGGGTTCCTCCTGCGCCACCCGGATGCCGCCATCGTCGAGTTCTGCTGAGGCAAGGCCGACCCGCGGTCCGCCACGGGTGGCATGCGCCGCGGCGGGGATGGGTCTGGGCGCGCCATGAGTCAGCGATCATGAGTGGCGGGTGGCGGTCGCGGGTGCACGCGGTCCTCGAGGTGACCGAGGCCCGCTCGCCGGCGGCGACCGCGGTCAAAGTCCTTCTCATTGCGGTGATCGTGGCGAGCGCCGCGGCCGGGGCCTTCGAGACGGTCGAAGCTGCCGCCGGTCGCTATGGGATCCTGTTCGCGGCGATCGAGGTCGTGGCCGTCGCGGTGTTCACCATCGAATACGCGCTCCGGCTCTGGGTCGCGCCGGAGCGAGAGCCGGGCGCGACGGCTCACCCGTGGCTGGCGCGTCGCGCTTATGCCCGTTCGGCCTTCGGTCTGATTGACCTCGTGGCGATCCTGCCGTTCGTCCTGGGCCTACTGCTGCCGATCCATCCCGACTGGCTGCGGGTCCTGAGGCTCTGCCGGCTGCTCAAGGTCGCCCGGTACGTGCCGGCCCTGGCGCTGTTTGCCGCCGTGCTCCGGAGCGAAAGGCGGCCCCTCCTCGGGGCGCTCCTTGTCATGGGCATCGTGCTCGTCCTCAGCTCGGGTGTCATGTTCCTGCTCGAGCGGGAGGCCCAACCCACGGTCTTCGCCAGCATCCCCCACACCATGTGGTGGGCAATGGTGACGATCGCGACGGTGGGCTACGGGGACATCGCGCCGATCACGGCGTGGGGGAAGGTCTTCGGCGGCCTCGTCATGATCCTCGGCATCGCCATGTTCGCGGTGCCGGCGGGCATTCTGGCGACCGGGTTCGCCGCGGAGATCCGCAAACGCGACTTCGTCGTCACCTGGCAGACGGTCGCCAAGGTGCCCCTCTTCGCCGGCCTCGACGCCGCGCGCATTGCCGAAATCGCCGGCTTGCTCAGGCGGGAGGTGGTCCCGGCCCGGTACGTCATCGTTCGTCGCGGCGAGCCGGCCGACAAGATGTTCTTTGTCATGACCGGGGAGCTCGAGGCGGACGTCCAGCCCGCCCCGCGCCGGCTTGGCCCGGGACAGTACTTCGGCGAGATCGCGCTGCTGTATGATACCTCCCGCACGGCAACCGTGACGGCGGTCACCGAGTGCCACCTCCTCGCCCTCGACGTGGCTGACTTCCGCCGTCTGCTCGACGCCCACCCGGATCTCAAGGCCGCGATCTCCCGCGTCGCCGAGCGGCGGCTGGCGGCCACCCCGACCCCTGAGGCCGGCCCGCCCGGGCCGTCCCCATAAGGATTGAATCGGTCCGACCGGTGGACAGGGCCCGCTACAGTGGAGACCTACAATGATCACGGTCATCAAGGCCGACGACCGGCACCACGCGGACATGGGGTGGCTGTCCACCCCGCCAATGTGAACTGGGGACCGCTCAGGGTCTTCAACGACGACGTCATCCAGCCCGGGAAGGGCTTTGGCTCCCACCCGCATCGGGACATGGAGATCGTCACCTACGTCCTGGAGGGGGTGCTGGAGCACCGCGATAACCAGGGGAACACGGGTGTCATCCATCCGGGTGAGGTCCAGGTCATGTCGGCCGGGACCGGCATCGTCCACTCCGAGTACAACCACTCGAAGGAGCGTCCCGTCCACCTCCTCCAGCTCTGGATCGCTCCCCGGACGGAGAGGCGAAGGCCCCGATGGGAGCAGCGCCGGTTCACGCCGGCGGACCGGGCCGGAAAACTCCTGCCGCTCGTCTCGGCCGGGGACCTGCCGGGGACCTTGGCCATTGACCAGGACGCGACGATCTCCATCTCCACCCTGCGGGCCGGGCAGGAGGTTGTGCACAAGAGTCGGCCGGGCCGCAAGGCTTACCTGTTTGTCATCAGCGGGCATCTCGCCGTGAACGGGATTCCTCTCGCTCCGGGAGACCAGGGGCGCATCGCCGAAGAGTTGGAACTCACCCTCCGGGCCACGGGGGAGGCGGAGCTGGTCCTGCTGGACCTCCCGTGACGACCACACCAGGTGCTCTCAACCCGCTCCCGGGGGACGCCTGACTGCCCCGGAGGATCCGGCACGGCCGGGAGAGGAGAAGCGATGACGGTCAACGCATTGACACGATTGCAGGGGTGGGGGATTACCGTCCTGCGGGTCGTGGTTGGGATTGTGTTCCTCGTACACGGGGGCCAGAAGCTCTTTGTCTTCGGGTTGGGCGGCGTGGCTGGCTTCCTGGGTCAGGCGGGGTTCCCGGCCCCCATGCTCGCCGCGGTGGTCCTGACGGCGGCGGAGTTCCTGGGCGGCCTGGCACTGGTGCTCGGCCTGTTCACGCGGTGGGCGGCGATTCTACTGGCCTTTGTCATGCTGGTGGCGGTTCTAGTGGTGCATCTTCAGGCGGGCTTCTTCCTGCCCGACGGATACGAGTTCGCCCTGACGCTGTTGGGGGCGAACGTCGCCCTGGCGCTGCTCGGGTCTGGCGAGGCGTCGGTGGACCGGGTCCTCGAGGGGCGGAGAGCGTAGCGGAATCGGTGGCGGGGCGGAGGGGTCCTGATCCCGCAATCGCTGGGCGTCGTAGGCGAGCCGGTTTTCCGGGGCGAGTGGGAAAGCCCGATATGCCAGGCTACCAGACAAGACTGGGTCACGCCCACCTGAAGGTGCGCGACCTCAAGCGGTCCGTCGAGTTCTATACCCGGGTCTTCAATCTGGTCGTGGTCGAGCAGGTGGGGGTGCACTACGCCTTTCTCTCGGGCGGCGCGGCGCACCACGAGATCGCGCTACAGCAGGTGGGGGCGAACGCGCCGGGACCGCCGGGGTCGGCCGTCGGACTGTACCACGTCGCCTTCGAGGTCCCCGACCGGCGGGCCTTCGCGCTCGCCTACCGGGCCCTCGCCGAGGCCGGCGTGGGGGCGGCGACGGTGGACCACCGCATCAGTTGGGCGATCTACTTTACGGATCCTGACGGCAACGGGCTGGAGATCTACTGGGATACGCGGGAGCAGCCTTCCGGCCGCCGGCGTTGGGAGGGGGAAGCCCTGCCGCTGCCCCCGGAGAGGATCCTGGCTGCCCTCGAGGGGGCCTGAGCGCCCGACGGGGACGGACC
>CAZRDA010000037.1:6804-10848 GCA_964598715.1 uncultured bacterium
CGGAGAGGATCCTGGCTGCCCTCGAGGGGGCCTGAGCGCCCGACGGGGACGGACCGCCGCACGCGCGGGGAGCGCCTGCCGCGGCTGTCCAGCCTAGTGCTCGCGCTCCTCGTCGCCATTGGTGGTCGGGAGGCGGAACTTGGCCAGGATCCTCTCCACCTCCCTCTGGTACCGGTTGATCCCCTCCAAGTCCCGCAGGATTTCCCCTGTGTCGCC
Source organism: uncultured bacterium (assembly GCA_964598715.1). GTDB lineage: Bacteria > Methylomirabilota > Methylomirabilia > Methylomirabilales > JACPAU01 > JACPAU01. The sequence continues at coordinate 7,021 of CAZRDA010000037.1, forward strand.
GAGCCCGGCCCGGATCTTCCCCGGGAGGGCGGTCAGTTCGTGAACGGCCCGGGCCTGGAGTTTGTGAATTTCCGTCAGGGCCGAAGTGATCTTCCCGAAGGCCCCATTGAGTAGCCGGGCGAACTCCTGGAGGTCATCGTCACGCCGAATCCGGACGGCGAGCGGGAGGTTCCCCTCCGCGACCCCCCGGAGGACCTGCTCAATCCGGAAGAGGGGGCCCGCCAACTTGTGGGTGACGAACACGCTCAGGAGCCCGGAGGCGAATATGCTCAGAAGCACGGCCGGCCAGACGCGGACGGCCAGGGGGTAGAGCTCCGCCAGGTTGGCCGCGTCCGCGGGCGGGAAGACCAGTCCCCGGACGGCCAGGCGGATCGGCAGGAAGAGCAAAAGCACCATGAGGATCGAACAGACGATCAGCGGGACCAGCGAGAGAAAAAAGTACTTCCGCTGAATCGGGTGCACGTAGAACCGTCGGCGCCACCAGGGGAGAGGCTGTGTCATGGTCTTTCCCTCCATCGCTCCTGCTCGGTAGGGAGCCCGCGCTCAGGGCCCGCGCCTGCCAGTTTCGTCCAGTTGTTCAATGTCGCGCCTAAGTATCCGGACGGCGTCTGCGCCCCGGGGACTGCCGAACCGCTCTTCAGCCGGGAGATTGCCTCCCGCTGCCGGCGGGTGGGCCGGCTCTCGTGAAGTGACGCCCCGGGGCATGCGGCCCCCGGAGGGAGAGCGGGACGATCCGTGACTACGGGTTTCTGAGCCACCCCTGTTCCGTTATCGTCCGCGTGCGGGCCGCCTGCCCGGCCGAACCGTTGGAGAGCTTCAACGCGATGCTGAGGCGCCGGATGCGGGCCATCTCCCCGAACGGAAGAGTATAAGACTCCTCTGGATTGGCCGGGATGGGCTTCCCGGCGATGTCGAAGTACGTGATCCGGATGCTCTCGACGTTCCTCGCGAGGGGCGGAAGTCCCTCGACCGGGGTCGTCCCATCCATCGTCCGTCTCAGTTCTGTGCCAAAGAGAGCGAACCCGACGCGTTCGTTGGTGTCCTGATCCAGGACGCCATTCTGATTCGCATCTGTACTGAACACCAGTCTGCTCTCCGTCGCCTGCGGATTGAAGCCCGTGGCCGCCTTGAACCCGAAGATCCCCCGGCCCAATGGATCGTAGCCCGAGACCCTGACCTGCCTCAGTATCTGCCCCAGAGCCCTGCGGCCATGGTCTTGGAGGTCGGCGTCCGTCGCCGCCCTGGCGTAGGCGAACTGGCCGGCCTCGTAGATCGAATAGAGGGCAAACAGGACGATGAAGAAGATGGACATGCTCACCGTGACCTCGAGGAGGGTGTATCCCTGGCTGCCTCTCGCCTGCCTCACCCCGCCCCTCCGGTATCGCTTCCGTGCCAGTCGGGGCAATCCGCGTCCCCGCTCATGCCCAAGTGACAGGGGATGGGCCTTGGACGGCGTCACAGAGATACCTCCGGATACTTCACCAACCGGAAAGGGGTAGCAGGATATGTGCCAGGGACCGTAAGGTGTGCAGGAACCGTCTAACATATTGAATTTCAATGGTTTAAATACAATGGGTGGGGCGTGGACGGCCGGATCCACGTGGGGTGCCAGAAAACGGACAGGGGGTGAGGATTCCCACAGTGTTGACCGGCAGGGGTCCCGGGCACGCGTTTGACCGGAGGCGGCGGACTCCGTTGGAGGGCCGGCCCTACGGGTGTGCTAGGCCGGAGAGGGGGGGGAGGCTGACGAGGGCCTGTCCCTCGGGCCAAGGGCGGCCGAGGCTGGCCGCGGCCCCCACGAGCGCGGCCCGGATGTGGGGGAGGGCGGCCAGGGCGGCGGCTCTCCCCGCCGCGACCGCCTGCCGCTTCTGCCGGAAGTCCAGCGTGGCGATGTGGCCCACCGCCGGCACGATGGTCACATCGGCCTCGGGCTGGCGCGTCGTCAGCTCCCGCCCCAGGATGGCCAGGGCCTGGTGCAGCACGTCCAGGGCCCCCCGGAGCGGTGTCTCCTTCAGGTCCGGCGAGATGCTCACGGCCAGGACCGCCTCGGCCCCCATCGCCCGGGCGACGCTCACGGGCAGGTTCTCCACCAGGGCGCCATCGGCTAACAGACGCCCGTCCACCCGGCAGGGGTGGATGAGGCCGGGCATGGCGCTGCTCGCCCGGACGGCCCTCCCCGCCGGCCCCCGGTCCAGGATGACCCGCTCCCCCGTCCGGAGGTCGGTGGCGACGGCGGCGAAGGGGATGGGGAAACTCTCGATGGGCCCTCCGCCGGTGAGCCATTCCACCAGGCGCTCGATTTTCGTCCCCTTGAGCGGCCCCCAGCCGAGTCCGCTCAGCGTGTAGTCGAGGAAGTCCCCCCGGTCCAGGCGCAGGCTGTCCCGCTCGAGGCGCACCGCATCCGGCCGGGCGGCGTACGCGGCCCCGATGAGGCTCCCCACGCTCGTCCCCACGATCAAGTCAACGGGGATCCCGTTCTCCTCCAGGACCCGGAGGACGCCGATGTGGGCGAACCCGCGGACCGCTCCCCCGCCCAGGACCACGCCGACCCGGACCGGGATGGCCGGCCGGGGGCGCGGGGTCACGGGGGGCCGGGGGCGCCGCGGGAGGGGGCGGAGCATTTCCGCAAGGCCGCCGGCCAGCCCGGCAAGTCCGGCCAGAAAGAAACTCCGCTTTCTAGGCAAGGGGGTATCCCGCCGCGGCGAGCGTCGCGGCCGCGCTCTTCCGGTGCAGGGCGACCAGGTCCGGGGGATGCGCCCGCAGGACCTTGCGGAGGGCGGCAGCCGAGCTCCGGAGCGCGTCCCCCTCGGCCAGCGACGGCAGCAGGCGCCGGGCGGTCGCCTCGAGAGCGGCCACTTCCTCGGCCACCGCCGCCCGGGCAAGGTCCGCTGCCGTGGCCGCCTTGGGTCCACCGCGCGTGAGGGCACCCGCGGCTCTGAGCAGGGCACTCTCCGCCGCGAAGAGGTTCAGGATGAGATCGCTCAAGCCGGCCAGGACCTCCTGTTCGTCGGCGAGCCGCTCCCCGTGCTTCTGGAAGGCCATCCCGGCCAGCAGCAAGGTGGCCTGCCGCCCCTGGTGGACCCGCTCCGCCTCCGGCCCCAGCGGCCCCTCGTCCGAGGCAGGCGGCTCGGGGGGCGCCAGGATCGCCTCCTGGGCCGCCTTCATCGCGGGGAGCAGGGGGAGGCGCCCCTGACCCGCCCGCTTCAGGATCATGCCGGCCGCGAGCAGCCGGTTGATCTCGTTGGTCCCCTCGAAGATGCGGTTGATCCGGGAGTCCCGGTAGAACCGCTCCACCGGGTACTCCTGGCTGTAGCCGTACCCGCCGAAGGTCTGCAGCGCCTCGTCCACGACGGCGTCGAGTGCCTCGGTGCAGAAGACCTTGGCGAGGGCGCACTCCACCGCAACCTCCTCGAGGCCCCGCCGGCTCGCCTCCCGGTCGTCCCCGGTGCCGGTGAGCGCCTGGTCCAGCAGGCCCGCCGTCCGGTACAGGAGGCTCTCGGCGGCGAAAATGGAAGTCGCCATCCGGGCCAGTTTGGCCTGGATGAGGCCGAAGGAGGCGATCGGCTTGCCGAACTGCTGCCGCGCGGCGGCGTACTGCGTCGCCGCCTTCAGGGCCGCCTTCATCCCGCCGATGCAGCCCGCCCCCAGCTTGAAGCGGCCCAGATTCAGGATCGTGAACGCGATGACGTGGCCCCGCCCGACCTCCCCGAGGAGATTGTGCGCCGGGACCATCGCGTCCGTGAGATGGAGCGGCCGGGTGGAGGAGCCCTTGATCCCCATCTTCCGCTCCTCGGGGCCGACGGAGACGCCCGGGAAGGTCCGCTCCAC
>CAZRDA010000038.1:0-10603 GCA_964598715.1 uncultured bacterium
GAAGGATCTCCTCCGGGGGGCCTAGGGTGCGTGCCGAGTCTGGGGTTCTTTCCGTTTCCCCCTTCCGCCGATACGGGCCGGCGCTCCTCTGGATGGGGGTGATTTTTCTTCTCTCGACCGACCTCTTCTCCCGAAGCGAGACGGCAGCGTTTTTCCTCCCCCTTCTGGCCTCGCTCTTCCGCGGGGCAGGGCCGGAGACGCTGGCCCTCCTGCACGAGGGCCTCCGGAAGGTCGGGCACCTCACCGAGTACGGTGTCCTGGCGGCCCTCTGGTACCGGGCCCGGGCCAACCGGACCGCTGCCTGGGTGCCGGAGGCGGCGCGCCTCGCACTGATCGTGGCGGTCGCCTACGCCGTCACCGATGAACTGCACCAGGCCCTGCTCCCGAGCCGGACCGGCAGCATCCTGGATGTCGCCATTGACGCCGCGGGGGCCTGCATTGGCCTCTTGCTGCTGCGCGGCAGCGGGGTTGCCCGGGCGACGCTGGCCTATCGGTAGGCAGGAAACAACACGGGCCGGGTTTCCCCGGCCCGGGCGCGACGTGCGGGTTCCTACTCCTACTCCTTCTCCTTCGCCGCGGGCTTGGATTCTCCGGGGGACGGTTTGGCCGAGTCCCCGTCGCTGCTGACCTTCTTCTCGGCCTCCATGGCCTTCTTCCGCTCGGCGTTCGGGTGGTCGGTCACGTACCAGCCGGTCCCCTTGAAGACGAGGCCGGGGGCCGAGAGGAGCCTCAGCACCGGTCCGCCGCAGACGGCGCACTTCGGGACCGGAGCATCGGCCATTTTCTGGATGACCTCGAAGGTGTGGCTGCACGCTTCGCACTGGTACTCGTAAATCGGCACCGGGAGACACCTCCTTTTGCCTGACCCGGCTCTCCCAGCCCCCCTGGGCCAAGCGCCGGGCGAGCCAATAATCTACGATAAAGGGGCCGGTTTGTCAAAGTCTGCCGAGGGCGATCCGGTGGCTCGGGAGTATCCCGAGCGGCCCATCGTGGCCGTGGGCGGCATCGTGGTCCGGGACGGGAAGGTGCTCCTCGTCCAGCGGGGGCGGGAGCCGAGCGCGGGCCGCTGGACCGTCCCCGGGGGGGCGGTCAAGGTGGGGGAGCGCCTCCAGGACGCGGTGGCTCGGGAGCTCCAGGAGGAATGTGGGGTGGAGGTGGAGGTCGGCCCGGTGGTGGAGGTTCTGGACCGGGTGGTCCGCGACAGCAGCGGCCGGATCCGGTATCACTATGTCATCATTGACTACCTGGCCCGCTGGGTCGCAGGCGAGCCCCGGGCCGGCTCCGATGCTGCCGCGGTCCGCTGGCTCCACCGCGACGAGTGGGCCGCTCTTCCCCTGACCGAGGGGCTCAGCGCGGTGCTTGCCCGGGCCGTTGCCCTCGCGCAAGAGGCGCGTTGACAGGCTCGGGTTCCCGTGGTACGGTGCCTTTACCGCTAGGGGTGGCGTTGCTGAGAGTCCCGCGGTCGCGCGGGGCAACCCTCATGACCTGATCCGGGTAATGCCGGCGTAGGCAAGCGGGAAGTAAGGCCACCTCTCCCCTAGAGGTGGCCGTTTGTGTTTGAGGGCTTGATGCACCTGAAGGTAAACGGAAAGGCGCGCGAGGGTCGCGAGGGCCTGAGCGTGACGGGTCTGCTCGATGATCTCAAGATCCATCCGCAACGGGTGGCGGTGCAACTGAACGGGACGATCCTCACACGCGAGCGGTTCCCGGAGGTGGTTCTGAAGGAGGGGGACACGGTGGAGATCATCACCTTCATGGCCGGCGGGACGGGGAAAGGGGGGGCGGCATGGTGACCCAGGATCCCCTCCGACTGGGCGGCCGGGAGTTTCGCTCCCGGCTGATCGTCGGGACGGGGAAGTATCCCGATTATGCCACGATGCAGCGGGCCCACGAGGCCTCGGGGGCCCAGATCGTGACGGTCGCGGTCCGGCGGGTGAACCTGGACCGCACCCAGGAGTCCATGCTGAACTACATTGACGAGTCGCGCTACACGCTCCTCCCAAACACCGCCGCCTGCTATACGGCGGAGGACGCCATCCGGTACGCGCGCCTCGGCCGGGAGGTGGGCCTCTCCAACTGGGTCAAACTGGAGGTGATCGGCGACGAGAAGACCCTCTTCCCCGACACCGAGGGCCTGCTGGAGGCCACCCGGGTCCTGGTGAAGGAGGGGTTTGTCGTCCTCCCGTACACCAACGACGACGTGGTGGTGGCGAAAAAGCTGGAGGATGCCGGTGCGGCGGCGGTGATGCCGCTCGGGGCGCCGATCGGGTCCGGCCTCGGCATCCGCAACCCGTACAACATCCGGATCATCCTGGAGGCGGTGAAGATCCCGGTCATCGTGGACGCCGGGGTGGGAACCGCCTCGGACGCCGCGATCGCCATGGAACTCGGGTGCGACGGGGTCCTGATGAACACCGCCATCGCCGGGGCCAAGGACCCGGTCGCGATGGCCGCCGCCATGCGGCACGCCGTCGAGGCCGGACGGCTCGCATACCTCGCGGGGCGGATCCCGAAGAAACTCTACGCGACCGCGTCTTCACCGCTCGAGGGGATGATTGCCTAGGGGTGAGGCGGCTTCTTGGGGGCTCTACGTCATCACCGACCGGCAGCAGACGGGGGGTCGGCCGCTGGAAGAGGTCATTGCCTCGGCCCTGGCAGGCGGTGCCAGGGCCTTTCAGTTGCGGGAAAAGGATCTCCCTGCCCGCGAACTCTGCCGCCTGGCGGAGAACCTTTTGACCCGGACGCGTCCCGCGGGCGCGCTTCTCCTGATTAACGATCGGCTCGACGTGGCGCTGGGGGTGGGGGCTGATGGGGTCCACCTGACGCAACGGAGCCTTCCCCCCGCGGCGGTGCGCCCCCTGCTCCGGCCGGGGATGCGCCTGGGGGTCTCCTGCCACAACCGGGAGGAGGCGCTCGAGGCGGCCTCGGGCGGCACGGACTTTATCCTCCTTGGGCCGATCTTCCCGACCCCCTCGAAGTCTGCCTACGGCCCGCCCGCCGGCCCGGTCCTCATCCGACAGGTTCGGCCCGAAGTCGCCTGCCCGATCCTCGCCGTGGGCGGGATGACCGCGCAGAACGCCGGCGAGGCCCTCGAGGTGGGAGCCGACGGGGTGGCCGCTATCTCGGCCGTGATGAGCGCGCCGGACGTCGCCGCGGCTACGCGAGCGCTCCTTTCAGCCGTTCGCCGGGCGCCGTATCCGGCCTGAGGTCTCTCCTTGCGCATCATAGTGGATGGATATAACGTGATCCGGCGCCTGCCAGAGCTTGCGGCTGTGGAGCGGGCGGACGGGCTCGAGGCCGGGCGGGAGGCGCTCTGCGCGCATCTTCGGGCCTACCGGCGCGCGCGAGGGCATGCCCTCACCGTTGTCTTCGACGGGGCCAGCGGTTCGAGCGGATCCAGCGGGGCCGGAGGGCTGACCGTCTGCTTCTCCCGGGCGGGCGAGACGGCGGATGCCGTGATCGCGCGGCTCCTGAAGCAGGGTGGTGGCGGCGCGGTCGTCGTGAGTTCCGATGCGGCTGTGGCGGCCTCCGCCCTGCGGGCCGGGGCGGCTGCCGTGACGGCGGAAGAGTTCGGGGCTCGCCTGGAGGCGGCGGCCCTCGGGGCCCTCAAGGGGGTGGAGGAGGAAGATGCGCCCTCTGCTCCGGCCAAGGGGAAGGGACCGAGCCACCGGCTCTCGAAGGAGGAGCGGGTCCGCCGGGCGCGGCTGAGGAAACTCTAGCGACCGCCCTCGAGGCTGACCGGGGTCGGAGGGAGCGAGAAGGGATGCGAACGGACAGTGGACGGGTGATTGACCTCCGGAGCGATACCGTCACCCTCCCCACGGAGGAGATGCGGGAGGCGATGCGGACGGCCCCCCTGGGGGACGACGTCTTTGGCGAAGATCCCACCGTGAACCGGCTGGAGGAGATGGCCGCGGCGAAACTGGGGAAGGAGGCGGCCCTCCTCGTCCCCTCGGGGACCATGGGGAACCAGGTGGCGCTTCTGACCCACACCCGCCGGGGAGACGAGGTGATCGTGGAGGCGGACGCCCACATCGTCCACTACGAGTCGGGCGCCCCGGCGGTTCTCTCGGGCGTGATGCTCCGCGCCCTGCCGGGACGGGACGGCCTCATCACCCCGGACCAGGTGGAGGCCGCGGTGCGCTCCCCGGATGTCCACACGCCCCCGACCGGCCTCGTCTGTCTCGAAAACACCCACAACCGGGGGGGCGGGAGCGTGTACCCGCTCGCGGCCCTTCAGACGATTTCCGCTCTGGCCCGGGCTCGCGGGATCCCGGTGCACCTGGACGGGGCCCGGATCTTCAACGCCGCCCTCGCCTCGGGCGTCCCGGCCAGCGCGATCGCCGCCTGCGCCGATTCCGTCATGTTCTGCCTCTCGAAGGCGCTCTCCGCCCCGGTGGGGTCGCTCCTCTGCGGCCCGGCGGCCTTCATCGGCCGGGCGCGTCGCTTCCGCAAGATGCTGGGCGGGGGGATGCGCCAGGCGGGCGTGCTGGCCGCGGCCGGGATCGTCGCGCTGGAGAAGATGGTGGACCGGCTGGAAGTGGACCACGTGAACGCGAAGCGGCTGGCGGAAGGGCTGGCCGGAATCCCCGGGGTCCTTCTGGACCCCGCTCGGGTTCAGACCAATATCGTCATCTTCCGGCTGGCGCCGCCGCGCACCGCCGCGCTCGTCGTGCGGGGCCTGGCTGCGGATGGAGTGAGGGCGCTCGCCATCGGCCCCGCCGCCATCCGCATGGTCGCGCACAAGGACGTCGAGGCAGCGGACATGGACACGGCCGTGGCCGCCGTGGCCCGGCGCCTCGGGGCGGACCATACGGCCTGACCGCGAACGACACGATAGCCGGCGGCGCCTGGACGCTGCCGGCCGGACCCTAGCGTACGGCGGCCTTGAATGCCTTCCCCGGCTTGAAGCGCGGCACCTTTGCCGCCGGGATCCGGATGGTCTTTCCCGTCTGAGGGTTCCGGCCGTTGCGCGCCGCGCGCCGGGAGACCTGGAACGTCCCGAACCCCACCAGCGTGACCTTCTTTCCCTTTTTTAATGAGTCCCGGATGCCCTTGAGCGCTGACCCCAGCGCCACCTCCGCTGCCCTCTTCGTCACCCCCGCGTCCTTCGCCATCCGCTCCACGAGATGCGCCTTCGTCATCCCCTCCCCCCTTTCCCAGTGATCTCTGAGCCGGAAATGCTTTGGGCTATATCAAAATGCCGCGAGGGCTGTCAAGGGTCACGGCGCGTTGTCGGCCGCGGCCCCTGCTGCGCCGCGAGTGTGTCTGCGCCCGTTCAGTCCCGGGCCGGCGGCGGCGGCCCGCCGGCGCCGCTGCGCCGCGCGAGCGCCTCCCGCCACGCCGCGAGGCGCCGCCCGATCTCCTCCTCGAACCCACGGTCCGTCGGCCGGTAGTAGCGGCGCCCGACGAGCGGGTCAGGCAGGTACTGCTGGGGGACGAGGGCTTCGGGGGCGTCATGCGGGTAGCGGTACTCCTCCCCGTAGCCCAGGGCACCCATCAGGGGCGTCACCGGGTTGCGCAGGTGCATCGGGACCGGGGCGGCCGGCGCCCGCTGGACATCCTCCATGGCCGCACCGTAGCCTCGATAGACCGCGTTGCTCTTGGGGGCGGTGGCCAGGTAGCAGACGCACTCGGCCAGCGCCAGTTCCCCCTCGGGCGATCCCAGGAAGTGGTACGCCTCCTTTGCCGCAACGGCCACGGCCAGCGCCTGGGGATCGGCCATGCCGACGTCCTCGGAGGCGAAGCGGAGCAGGCGCCTCGCGACGTAGAGGGGGTCCTCCCCCGCGGCCAGCATCCGGGCGAGCCAGTAGAGGCTGGCGTCCGGATCACTCCCGCGGAGGCTCTTGTGAAGCGCGGAGATCAGGTTGAAGTGCTCCTCCCCCGCCTTGTCGTAGAGGAGCGCGCGCCGCTGCGCCGCCTCCTCCGCCAGGGCAAGCGTGATGGTCCCGCCCTCCGGGCCGAGCAGGTCGGCCGCCACCTCCAGCATGTTCAGGGCGGCCCGCGCATCCCCCGCCGCCTGCGTCACCAGGTGGCCCAGCGCCGCCTCCTCCAGGGTAAGCGGGGTCGCCCCGAGCCCCCGCTCCGAGTCGGCTAGGGCTCGGGCGATGACTGCCCTGAGGTCGGTCTCCGAGAGGGGGGTGAGCATCAGGACCCGGGCCCGGGAGAGCAGGGGAGCCACCACCTCGAAGGAGGGGTTCTCGGTCGTGGCCCCGATGAGGAGGATGCTCCCGCGCTCCACGTGCGGCAGGAAGGCATCCTGCTGCGCCTTGTTGAACCGGTGGAGCTCGTCCACGAAGAGGAGCACCCGCTCGCCCCCGGCGCGCCGCTGCCGCTCGGCCTCGGCCAGGACGGTCTTGATCTCCTTGATCCCGGCCGTGACGGCGGAGAAGGGGAGGAGGGGAGCCTTCAGGGCCTCGGCGATGAGAAACGCGAGGGTGGTCTTCCCGGAGCCTGGCGGCCCCCAGAGGATCAGGGAGGGGAGGTTGCCGCGCCCGAGCGCCACCCGGAGGATTTTCCCCTCCCCGAGGAGGTGCGCCTGTCCCACGAACTGGGCGAGCGTCCGGGGGCGCATCCGGTCGGCCAGGGGCGCCGCCCGAGAGATGCCTGGCCTCGGTTCGCGGGCGAAAAGGTCCATGGGGTTCCCCGGGCGGGCGCCGCGGAACCGCGGTGGTGGCGGCGAAACGGGGACAGCGCCAGGCCCCGGGGCCGGGGCGGCTCCGCTGCGGGCCGCGGACCCCGGGGCGAGCGATGCCTCACTGGATCGTGAAGGTCTTGCTGGAGACGACCTGACCTGCCTCGGTCACGGCGTCTACCTTCCAGGCCCCGGTCCACTCGGGCTGGATGTTCTTGCTGCTCCAGGTGCGCCAGGGTGTGCCTCCCACCGGGAGCTTTATCTCGGCCATGACCTCGTCTTTGTAGGACCACCGGTGGGTGATGCTCGTCGGGTTCTCGGCCCCGTGGACTTCGGTGAAGTAATACACCGTCTGGATGGTCGGGGCGAAGGTCTCCGCTGTCTCCTGCGGCTCCCGATCCACGACGCGGGCGGCCAGGGCGGCCCGCGCCACGGAGACGCTGGGTGCCTGCGCTGCGGGGGCCGGCGCGGGCGGGGCTGCGGGGGCCGCCGGGGGGGCCTGCTGCGCCGAAGCCGGGCCGAGCAGGAGCGCCATCAGCAGAAGGGAGAGTGCCGTCCGCCACAGGACCTCCATAGTCTCCTCCTTTGGTTTGGGGATCAGGGGCCGCACTCCGCGAGGAAGCGCTCGAGGGCGGCCCGCGGGTCCGGGGCAGCCACGATCGGCCTTCCTATCACCAGGTAGTCGGCTCCAGCCTCGAGTGCCTGCCGCGGGCCCAGGACCCGCGCCTGGTCGTCCCGGCCCGCCCCGCTGGGGCGGATCCCGGGGGTGACGAGCAGGAAGTTCTTCCCCAGGGCCTCCCGGAGCGCCCGGACCTCCTGCGGGGACGTCACGGCGCCGTCAAGCCCGGCAGCTTGTCCCAAGCGGGCGAGGTGCAAGACTTGTTCCGGAAGCGGGCGGGCCAGCCCCGCCTCCTCCCGGGCGGCCAGCGCCGAGAGGCTGGTCAGGACGGTGACTCCCAGAAGTCTGGGGCGCCGTCCGCCGTGCCGCCCGACCGCCGCCGCCGCTTCGACCGCGGCATTCATCATCCCCCGCCCACCTGCGGCGTGAACGGTGAGCATCGCCACGTCCAGGGTAGCGGCGCTCCGGACCGCAGCTGCCACCGTCGCGGGGATGTCGTGAAACTTCAGATCGAGGAACACCTCCGCTCCCCGCGCGCGGATCGTCCGGACGATCTCGGGACCGGCCGCCGTGAACAGTTCGCTGCCGACCTTGTACAGCCGCACGAGCCCACCGAGGTGGTCCAGCAGCCGCGCAGCCAGTGCGGCGTCCCGCACATCGAGCGCGACGATGATCCGCTCGGCGGCCGACGGCCCCATCAGTGGATCCCGCCGGCCCGGGACCTTCTCCCGCGTCTCCCCGCCCTTCCGCACCGCGGCCACGTGACCTCTCACCCCCCCGGTCCGGCGCTCCAAGAGCCTCCCTTGACGCCCTTTTCGCCGCCGCCCTATACTGCGTGCACCCGGCGCGTCGGAGTCAGGCTACCACGATTCCCGAGGCCAGGCAACGCAACGCGCCCCGGTGGCCGCAATGCCTGATGTCGAGATCCAGGAGGACCGTGCGTGAAGCGACTGGCCGTCCTTCTCGGGCTTCTCTTCGCGGGGCTCGCGCCCCCCGCCTTCGCGGCGCCCGACCACGAGGAGGTCATCCGGGCGGGGACCGTCCATCTCCTCGACAAAGACCCGGCTGGCGCCGAGCGCGCCTTCGCCGATCTGGCAGAGGGGCCTGCGGCGTTCACCCTTCCCTTCTTCCAGGGCCTCGTCACGCTCGCGCGAGCCGAGACGGCGGAGGACCCGGCCCCGGTTCTCGACGCGTTTCTGGAGGAGTCTGCCCCTGCCTTCGAGGCGGCCGAGGCTGCCCGGGAGGCCCGGCCCGAGGATGCCCGCCTCCACCTGTTCCTGGGGATGGGGTGGGGGACCCGCGCCATGGTGGAAGGAACCCGGGGGCACTATCTGACCGCCTACCGTTCGCTCCGAAAGGCGCTGGAGCGGTTTGAGCAGGTCAAGGCTCTCGATCCGTCATCGGCCGACGCCGATTACGGCCTCGGCCTGTACGCGGTGAGCGTCGCCCAGGTGAAGGGCTGGCGGCGACCGTTCGTCGCCCTCCTTCTGCCTGATGGCGACATGACTCGGGGCGAGGCGGCCCTGGCGCGCGCGGCGGCCGAGGGGCTTTTCACCGCGGATCTCGCCGCTATGGCCCTGATGCACCTCAGGGTCGGGGCAGAGCGCTTCGCCGCGGCCCTCCCCTTCGCGGAGCGCCTCGCCGCGCGCTACCCCGGCAATCCCGACTTTGCCTTCCTGCTGGCGTTCCTCTACGGCGAGACCGGCCGGCATGCTGAGGCGGCGGCCGTCGCGGAGCGGATCCGCGCCGCCATGGAGAGCAGCCACGCGAACTACGGTGCCGAGACGCATCCCCGCTACCTGCAACTCCTTGGCAAACTCGCGATGGACCGCGGGCAGTACACGGCGGCCCTGGAGCACTTCGAGCGGGCCTATGCGGCTAGGACTTCCCGCCTCACGTGGGTTGCGGCCTGGGCGGCCACCCGTGCCGGCATGGTTCACGATCTTCTGGGAGAGCGGGAGGCGGCCATCCGTCGCTATGAGCAAGCCCTGGCCCTGGGGGGGGACGGCCCTCCCCAGACCACGGCCCGCCGGCACCTCAAGGAGCCGTTCCAAGGCCGGGTTCGCTCAGGCCCATGACCGACCTCGCCGCCATCCGGGATGCGGCCGCCCTCCTCCGGGGCGTCGTCCATCGGACGCCCCTTACTCCTTCCGCCACGTTCACTCGCCTGGTGGGCGCACCGGTCCACCTAAAGACTGAGAACCTGCAGCGGTCTGGCTCCTTCAAGATCCGGGGGGCCTACGTTCGCATCCAGCGCCTCGGCGCGGCGGAGCGGGGAAAAGGGGTCGTGGCGGCATCGGCCGGGAACCACGCCCAGGGAGTCGCCCTGGCGGCGGCGTCGGCGGGGCTCGCGGCCACGATTGTCATGCCGCGGCACGCCTCCATGGCCAAGGTGGTGGCCACGGAGGGGTACGGGGCCCGCGTCCTGCTGGAGGGGGAGAATTACGACGAGGCGGCGGCGCGGGCCGAGGCGCTCGCGGCCGAGACGGGGGCGACCTATATTCACGCCTTCGACCACCCCGACGTCATCGCCGGGCAGGGGACAGTGGGTCTGGAGATCGCGGAGGACCTGCCGGAGGTGGGGACGGTGGTCGTTCCGGTGGGGGGCGGGGGGCTGGTGAGTGGGGTGGCGGTTGCGGTGAAGGGGCTCAGGCCCGCCGCCCGGGTGGTCGGCGTGCAGGCCGAGGGGGCTGCGGCATTCGTGGCCTCGCGGCAGGCCGGCGAGGTGGTCGCGCTCGAGACCCCGAGCAGCATCGCCGACGGGATCGTCGTGAAACGCCCCGGGAGCCTCACCTTCGAGATCGTCCAGCAACTCGTGGACGACCTGGTGACGGTCACCGACGAGGAGATCGCCTCCACGATTCTCCTCTGCCTGGAGCGGGGGAAGATCCTGGTGGAGGGGGCGGGGGCGGCCGCGCTGGCCGCGCTGCTGCACGGGCGGGTGAAGCCGCACCCGGCCCCCGCCGTTGCCGTCCTGAGCGGCGGCAACATTGATATCAACGTCCTGACCCGCATCCTGGGCAAAGGGCTCGCCAAGGCGGGGCGATACCTGCAACTGGAGGTCCCGGTGATGGACCGGCCGGGGGCGCTGAAGGCCCTCCTCGCGGTGGTGGCCGAGGAGCAGGCCAACGTGGTCTCGGTCAGCCACGACCGGCTGGACCCGCGCGTGCCCGTGGACCGCGTTGAGGTGTACCTGACGCTGGAGACCCGAGACGCTGTCCACGCCCGCAGCGTCCTGAAGGCGCTCAGGCGCCAGGGGTATCCGGTTCGCCGGCGGGCCGGCCCTGCCGAGGACTAGAGGCCGGCGGCCGACGGGCCTCGCGCGATGGGGCAGGACGGGGGAGGGATGT
>CAZRDA010000039.1:0-10420 GCA_964598715.1 uncultured bacterium
CACCCGGACCGTGGCCTCGGGGATCTTCCGCCGGATCCCGGTGGTCGGCGAGGATGAGGTGGGACACCTCACCAAGGCCTTCAACGCCATGACCCAGTCGCTGCGCCAGCGGGATCTCCGCCTCCGGGTCCAGCAGTTGCAACTCAAGCGCGCCAATGCGCAGCTGGCCCAGGCCAACCACCACAAGTCCGAGTTCCTGGCGAACATGTCCCATGAGCTCCGGACCCCCCTGCACACCATCATGGGGTTCGCCGAGATCCTGCGGGAGGCGGGCCCCGGGCCCCTCCTACCCGAACAGCGGGCGTACCTCGAGCACATCGCCACCAGCGGCCACCACCTCCTGGGCCTCATCAATGAGGTCCTCGATCTCGCCAAGGTGGAGTCCGGGCGGATCGAGCTCTCCCCGGAGGTCTTCCCCCTGTCGGATGTCCTGGAGGGTCTGCACGCGCTGCTCCGGTCGCTGGCGGATAAGAAGAACATCAAGATCGAGTTTGCGGTCGCCCCGGATGTGCCCACCGTCACGGCCGACCCCGGCCGGTTCAGGCAGATCATGTACAACCTCCTCTCCAACGCCATCAAGTTCACCCCGACCGGGGGCCAGATCCGGGTCGGGGTCCGGTGGGCCACCGAGGCCCGCCCGAATGACTGCGTGCAGGTGGAGGTCGCTGACACCGGCATCGGCATCCGGCGGGAGGACCAGGATCGGATCTTCGAGGAGTTCATCCAGGTCCGTGGTGGGCAGGCCGTCGAAGGGACCGGCCTCGGCCTGCCCCTGACCCGCAAGTTCGTGGAGCTGCACGGGGGCCGCATCTGGGTGGAGAGCGAGATGGGGCGCGGAAGCACATTCATCTTTCGCCTCCCCCAGCCCCTCCGGCTGCGGACCGCGCCATCGCCAGCGGCAGCCCCGAGCCCCCAGACGCCAGCGGTCGTCGAGCGGCCCGTACCGAGCGAACCGTCGGAGCGGGGCGCGCTGGTGCTGGGGGAGGAGGGGGCGGCGACCACCGGTCTCCGTTCCGCCCTGCTCACCACCGGCTTTGACACGGCGCTGCTGGCGCCCCCGGCCGAGCTGGCCGACTTCGGCCAGGAGGTTACGCCCACCCTCGTTGCCTGCCCGCCGGCCGTGTTCCTGGAACAGGGGCGGCTGATTCTGGCGGAGCTCCGGAGCCGGGCAGCCCTCCAGGAGGTCCCCCTCCTCATCCTGGAGCCGGACGGGGCCGGGACCTCCAATGCCCTCCGGGTGGCCCTGGCGCTTCTCTCCGCACTTCGTGGACTCCCAGCGGGGGGCGGTCCCCATACGTTCCTGATCGCAGCGGATGATCCGCACTTCGCCCAGGCCGTGCGGGGCTCCCTTCCCGGGGGAGAGAACCTGGTCGTGGAAGCCGAGGAGGGGGAGTTCGCCGCCGTGGCGGGGGAGAAGCAGCCCGAGCTGCTGGTTGCCGACGTGACCGCATCCGCCATGGTCCTCCGGCTCGTCCAGCGGCTCGCGAAAGATCCCCGGACCCAGGGGCTGCCCCTGCTCATCCTCCCCCCGCCTCCCCTCCGGCCGGAGAAGCCGCCGCTCGACGCGGGCGGCGTGGCGCCGGCGCACCGGGCGGAGAGCGAGTAGGCGATGGGCGGATCGCGCGTTCTGGTGGTGGAGGACAACCCGGTGAACCGCCGCCTGGCGGTGGAGGTGCTGCGAGCTGTGGGATACGAGGTCGTGGAGGCGGCGGGGGCTCCCGAGGCGCGGGACCACCTGGCGGGGAGCCTCCCGGAGTGCATCGTCCTGGACGTGCGCCTCTCGGACGCCGACGGCCTCGCTCTCATCGGGGAGTTGCGGGCGGACCGCCGGACGGCCGCCATTCCCATCGTGGTCACGACCGCGCTCGCCATGCGGACCGACCGGGAGCGGATCCTCCAGGTCGGCGTGGACGCCTACCTGGCCAAGCCGTTCTCGCCCGGGCAGCTCCGGCAGGTGGTGGGGGATCTCTTGAAGGGGCGGAGGGATGGGGCGGAGGCGCCGCGTGGATAGCCCCGAGTCGGCCGGCCGCATCCTGGTGGTGGATGACAACCCGCAGGCCCGGGAACTGATCCGCGCCTCCCTGGTGGGGGACGGGTATACCGTGACCATGGCGGAGGGGGGGGAGGAAGCGCTGGCCAAGGTGGCCCAGGAGGTCCCCGAGGTGATCCTCCTGGACATCAGCATGCCCGGGCTGAACGGCTACGAGGTGTGTGCCCGCCTGAAGGGCAACGAGACCACCCGACTCATCCCGATTGTCTTCCTCACCTCCTTGAGCGATTTTGAGGACAAGCTCCGGGGGATCGAGGTCGGCGGCGACGATTTTTTGACGAAGCCGTTCAGGAAGGTGGAGCTGCTCGCCCGCGTCAAGTCGCTGCTCAGGGTCAAGCGCCTGAACGACCGGCTGGAGAACGCCGAAAACGTCCTCTTCGCTCTCGCCAACATCATCGAGGCCAAAGATGCCTACACGGAGGGGCACATCTTCCGGGTGGCGACGCTCGCCCTGAAGCTCGGCCGGCGCCTCGGGCTCTCCGCCGAGCACCAGGAGTCCCTCTGGAAGGGAGGGATCCTGCACGACATCGGGAAGATCGGCGTCCCCGACGCCATCCTGAACAAGGCGGGCCGCCTGACGCCCGAGGAGCTGACCCTGATGCAGGTCCACGTGATCGTGGGGGAACGCATCTGTCAGCCGCTCCGCTCCATCCGGTACCTCCTCCCCGTCATCCGCCATCACCACGAGAAGTTCGACGGGAGCGGGTACCCGGACGGTCTCCGGGGGGAAGAGATCCCCATCACCGCCCGGATCGTGGGGATCGTGGACATTTACGACGCCCTCATCACCGACCGCCCCTACCGGCCGCGCCTCAGCCGGGAGGAGGCGTTCGGCATCCTCCGGGAGGCGGCCGCCGCCGGCAGGCTGGACCCGGCCCTGGTGGCGTCCCTGATCGCCATGGTCGAGGAGGAGGAGGGGCTGGCGCCCGTGCCCGGGGCCGTCGCGCCGGAGGAGGGGGCGACCCGATGAGGGGGGGCGCCGGCGACAAGACGATCCTGCTCGCGGAGGGGACGCGGTTCTTCCGGGAGACGGTGGAGAAGGCGTTGCTCGAGGCGGGGTTCCGCGTCCTGGCGGCGGGGAGCGCCGGGGGGGGCCGCCAACTCCTGGAGGCCGAGGGGGGCCGGGTGGACCTCCTCCTGCTGGATCTGCACCTGAGCCCGACGGACGGCTTCGACTTCCTCGAGCACCTCCGCCGCCTGAAGCCCCCAGAACGCCCTCCCATTCTGGCGATGCTGCACGGATTGGAGATCGAGGAGGCGACCCAGCAACTCCAGGGGCTGGAGGCGGTGGGGGTGCAGGACAAGCGAGTGGCCCTCGCCCAGATCGTGTATCGGGTTTCCGCCGTGGTCCAGTCGCGCGGCGCGGAGCAGCGGGCCGCGGTCCGGGTTCCTCTCGGGCTCCCGGTGAACTACACCGTGGGCCGGTGGGAGAGCCAGGGGGTCCTGTTCAATCTGAGCAAGACCGGCATCTTCCTCAGCACCGACCTGCCGGTCGAGGCCGGCCGCCGGGTGCGGCTCCAATTCATTCTCCCCGGCGTCCCGCGCCTGTTCAACATTGCCGGGGTCATCGTCTGGACTGCCAGCAGCCCTGACGGCGTGACCCCCAGCGGGATGGGAGTGAAGTTCCTCGACCTGGATGCGCAGACCGGAGGCGAGCTGGCGACCTTCGTCACGCTGGAAGGGCAGCGCCTGAACCCACCCCCCATGCCCGCCGGGGCTCCCGGCGGAGAAGGGCCCCGCGACCCCGGGGATGCTCCGGGAGGCGGTTGACAGTACCCGTCGCGAGGGCATAGCATCCAGCCGGTCTCTTTCTGTTGGAATCCCGACCCATCGTCGCCGCTGAGCCGTTGGTCGCCTCGCGGCGTATCGTCGGCAGAAGGTTCGCCCAAGGGGCTTCGCCTGCGGGTCACGGTCGCCCGCCTCGGAGCGAATGCATGCCCCCGCGGGCTGAGGCGGGTCCCAGGCTGCGGCATCGCGGGGAGGGAGCGGGGCATGGAGCGAGAGCGGAAAGCGGCGCTGGCGGCGGCTCTCCGCGCCATCGTGGGGCAGGACGGAGTCATTACCGAGGAGGAGGAACTCCGGGTCTACGAGTGCGATGCCCTCACTATCTTCAAGGCCCTCCCTGAACTGGTCATCCTCCCCCGGACCCGGGAGCAGGTCGAGGCCGTCATCCGGCTCTGCCACCGGGAGCGGGTCCCCTGCGTTCCCCGGGGGGCCGGCACCGGGCTCTCGGGCGGCGCCCTGGCCCTGGAAGGGGGGGTCATCGTCGGCCTGAACCGCATGGGCCAGATCCTGGAGGTGGACGTCCCCAACCACCGGGCCGTCGTGCAGGCCGGCATGGTGAACGTCTGGCTGACGAACAAGATCGCCGGCGACAACTTCTACTACGCGCCGGACCCGGCCAGCCAGACCGCCTGCACCATCGGCGGGAACGTGGCGGAGAACGCCGGGGGGGTCCATACGCTGAAGTACGGCGTGACCACGAACCATGTGCTGGGACTGGAGATCGTCCTGCCGGACGGAGAGGTCGTGGAGTTCGGCGGCAAGGCGCTGGATCCGCCCGGCTACGACCTGACCGGCCTCTTCGTCGGCTCCGAGGGGACCTTCGGGATCTGCACCGCGGTGACCCTCCGGATCCTGCCGAAGCCGGAGGCGGTCAAGACCCTGCTGGGGATCTTCGAGACCATTGACGATGCCAGCAACACAGTGTCCGCAATCGTGGCGGCCGGCATCCTCCCCGCCTGCCTCGAGATGATGGACAGCCTCAGCATCCAGGCGGTGGAGCAGGGGGTCAAAGCGGGCCTTCCGGCCGACGCCGGCGCGGTCCTCCTGGTGGAGGTGGACGGGCCGCGAGCGGAGGTCGAGGCGCTGGTGGAGCCGGTCAGCGCCTTGATGCGGCAGCACCGGGTCCGGGAGATCCGGATCGCGAAGGACGAGGCGGAGCGCCTCCTGCTCTGGAAGGGGCGCAAGGCGGCTTTCGCCGCCATGGGGCACATCAGCCCCGACTGCTACCTCCAGGATGCGGTCATCCCCCGGACCAGGCTGCCCCAGATCCTCCGGGAGATCGCGGCCTTCTCCGAGGAGTACGGGCTGCGGGTGGCGAATCTTTTCCACGCCGGAGATGGAAACCTCCACCCCCTGATCCTCTACGATAGCCGCAGCGAGGCGGAGCTGCACAAGGCGGAGGAGATGGGGGGGAAGATCATGCAGCGCTGCATCGAGCTGGGCGGGAGCATCACAGGGGAGCACGGCGTCGGCCGTGAGAAGCGGGACTATCTGCCCCTGATGTACACCGAGGCCGACCTGGAGGCCATGATGAAAGTGAAACGGGTCTTCAATCCCGACGGCCTCATGAACCCCGGGAAGATCTTTCCCACCTCCAAGTCCTGCGTGGAGGTCGGGGCCGCGGGCCGGGAGCGGCTCCGGTACCGGCCTCACCCCATTGAAGTCATGGGCCTCGCACAGCGGTTCTAGCCCGGCCATGGTGGACCCACAGGTCCTGGCGCAGCGCGCCCGGGAGATCGTGGGAGCCGACCACGTCAAGACGGACGCCGCCGCGGCCTCCTACGCGGTGGACGGCCTCACCCCGGGCGTGGTGGCGTTCCCTGGCAGCGAGGAGGAGGTGAGCCGGCTCCTCCGCGCCTCCCACGAGCAGGGGGCGGGCGTCGCTCCCCGGGGGGGTGGGACGAAGATGGGGCTCGGGGCCCCGCCTCGCCGCCTGGACCTGGTCCTCTGCCTCACCCGGCTGAACCGAGTGGTGGAGTACGAGCCGGCCGACCTGACCGCCAGCTTCCAGGCCGGGATGTTGCTCGCCGCCATCCAGGCGCACCTGGGGCAGAAGGGGCAGTTCCTCGCCCTGGACCCACCCTTCGGGGCTCGGGCCACCATCGGGGGGATCCTGGCGGCGAACGCGAGCGGCCCCTCCCGCCTCCGGTACGGCACCGCCCGGGATCTGCTCATCGCGGTCCGGGTCGTCCATGCCGACGGGACCGTCACCAAAGGCGGGGCCAAGGTGGTCAAGAACGTCACCGGCTACGACATGCCCAAACTCTACATCGGGTCCCTGGGCACCTTGGGGATCCTGACGGAAGCCACCTTCCGCCTCTATCCGCTTCCGGTCGCGGAGGAAACGCACCTGGCCGCCTTCCCCAGCCTCGAGACCGCCGGGGCCGCCGTGAGGGAGATCCTGGGCTCCTCCCTGGTCCTCCACGCCGTGGGGCTCCTGAGTGCCGGGGCCGCGGGGGCGGCCGCGGGGGCGGCCGGGCTCCCGTGGGGAGCGGGCCAGGTCGGCCTCGCGGTCATGATCGGGAGCGTCCCGGAGGCGGTCCGAGCGCAGATCGGCGACGCGGCCAGATACTGCCGGGGGGCGGGGAGCACCGCCGACCACCTCCTGACCGGCCCGGCGCATACCGCCTGCTGGGAGGTCATCCGGGAATTCCCGGGCCCCGGCGCCCCCGGGTCGCTCGTCCTCAAAGGGAGCGTGCCCCTGACGCAGGTTCCCGAACTGATGAGCCGGGGCGAGGGCCTGGCGGGGCAGCGGCGCATGCCCTGCCAGGCGGTGGCAGAAGCCGGCTCGGGCATCGTCCGCTTCGGGGTGGACGTCACCGCCGCGCCGCCCGAGCGCGCCGCCGACTACGTGGAGACCGTCCGGGGAATCGCCGGCGAACTGGGTGGGCACCTGGTGATGTTGGAGGCGCCCGTCCCCGTGAAGCGGCGGGTGGACGTCTGGGGGCCGGTGGGAGGACCCCTGCGCCTCATGCAGGGGCTGAAGGCGCAGTTCGACCCGAAGGGGATCCTGAACCCGGGTCGCTTCGTCGGGGGAATCTGAGATGGCGACCGCCACGGCCCTTCCGACCGGGAGGAAACCCGCCTTCGATCTCCAGGACCCCCCCGAAGTCGAGAAGGTCCTGGACTGCATCCACTGCGGCATGTGCCTCCCCGCCTGCCCGACCTACGTCGTGCTGGGCAATGAAATGGACAGTCCCCGGGGACGGATCTACCTGATCCGGGCCGCCTCGGAGGGACGGATCGCCATCACGCCGGGCTTCGTGAAGCACATGGACTCGTGCCTCCTCTGCCGGGCGTGCGAGACCGCCTGCCCCTCCTCCGTCCAGTTCGGCTCGCTGATGGAGGCTACCCGGGGGCAGATTGAGCGCCACTACGCGCGGCCGCTCGGCGAGCGGATGCTCCGGCGGTGTATCTTCAGTCTGTTTCCCCACCCGGGTCGGCTGCGGGTCGCCGTGACGGCGCTGCGCGTCTACCAGCGCATGGGGCTGCAAGCCCTCTTCCGGGGGACGGGGCTTCTGCGGGCCCTTTCCCCCAGGCTGGCCATGATGGATGCCCTCCTGCCCCCTCCCGGTGCCATGCCGGTCCCCCGCCTCCTCCCGGAAGTGACGCGCCCCGAGGGGACTCGCCGGGCGAGGGTGGGGCTCCTGACCGGCTGCGTCCAGCGGGAACTGTTCGGGAGGGTCAACGAGGCCACGGTCCGGGTGCTGGCCAAGCACGGCTGCGAGGTGGTCGTCCCCCGGGAGCAAGGCTGCTGCGGCTCGCTGCACGCCCACGAGGGGGAGCGGGAGTCGGCCAGGGCCTTCGCCCGGCGGACCATCGCGGTCTTCGAGCGGGCTGACGTGGACGCCGTGATCGTGAATGCCGCCGGGTGCGGCTCCCTGATGAAGGAGTACCCCGACCTGTTGCGGGAGGACGCGGCCTGGCAGGATCGGGCGGCGGCCTTCAGCAGGAAGGTGAGGGATGTCTTCCAGTTCCTGGCCGGCCTGAATGGGGAGGCCCGGCCGGGAGAGGTCCGGCTGACGGTGACCTACCACGACGCCTGCCACCTCGTTCACGGCCAGAGGGTTCGCACGGAGCCCCGGACGCTCCTGAGGAAGATTCCGGGCCTCACGCTGGTGGACTTGAAGGAGTCGGAATTCTGCTGCGGGAGCGCCGGGGTCTACAACCTGCTGGAGCCCGACCGGTCCCTCCAGTATCTGGAGCGAAAGGTGGACCGGATCGTTGAGACCGGAGCGGAAATGGTCCTGAGCGCGAACCCGGGCTGCACCCTCCAGATCGCCATGGGGCTTCGAAGGCGCAACCTCCCCATCCGGACCGCCCACCCGGTGGAGGTGCTCGATCTGGCCTACCGGACCGCCGGATAGCGCCGACCGGCGTTCCGGGCCACTCCTTCGCTTGACAAGGCCGGAACCCGGTGTTAAGAAACGGAGATACGCCCGCCGCAGGCGGCGCGGCCCTGCCGGGGGCAGCCCCGGCGGGGACTGGAGCGGGGGGCGCGCAGGCCGCTTGGATCCCCCGGGGCCCCGTGTGCTCCCGGAGCGGGCGCCTGTAGCTCAGGGGACAGAGCAACTGCCTTCTAAGCAGTTGGCCAGAGGTTCGAATCCTCTCAGGCGCACCAGGGACCCACGACGCCCGCCCCTCGCCGACGGCCTCCGGGACGCGGAGGCGAGGCGTCAAGGCTCGCGGCCGCCGGCGGGTGCCCTGCATGTGGGGCCGTTAGCTCAGATGGTAGAGCAGCTGACTCTTAATCAGCGGGTCCAAGGTTCGAGTCCTTGACGGCCCACCAGCAATGACCGGAGCAGGATCGGGGGGAAGGGGTCGTGGCTCCCTGCCCCGTGATCCGTTTGGCGCCGCGAGAGTGGCGGAATCGGCAGACGCGCGGGATTTAGGATCCCGTGGGGCAACCCCTGGGGGTTCAACTCCCCCCTCTCGCACCAGGGGAGTAGCATGCGCGTGAGTGTGGAGGAGGTCAGCCCCTCCCGCCGGGCCCTCACCGTGGAAGTTCCGGCCGATCGGGTCGGGCCTAGGGTGGAGGCGGCCTATCGCACCCTGGGCCAGCGGGTGAGCCTCCCCGGCTTCCGGAAGGGCCGGGTTCCCCGGGCCCTGCTAGAACAGCGCTTCCGGGGCCAGGTGCGCGAGGACGTCATCCGGGAGCTCATCCCCGAATCCTACGTCGAGGCGCTCCGAGAGGCTCACGTCGATCCTCTGGGGGACCCGATGGTGGAAGTGGTCTCCTTCGAGGAGGGCCAGCCCCTGCGGTACCGGGCCGTGGTGGATGTGAAGCCCCCCCTTGAGGTCAAGGACTATCTGGGGGTGCCGGTCACCAGGAAGGAGGTCACGGTGACCGATGAGGAGGTGGAGGCCCTCCTCCAGCAGATGCGGGAGCGGGCGGCCGAGTATGTCCCCATGGAGGGGTGGCCTGCCCTGAAGGAGGACCTCTGCATCCTGGACTACCACGGCACGGTCAACGGGCGGCCGCTGAAGGGGGGGCGGGGGAGCCAGGTCAGCGTGGTGCTGGGCTCCGGGGCCTTCCTCCCCGCGGTGGAGGAGGGGCTGGTGGGGGCCCAGAAGGGGGAGACCCGGGAGGTCCGGGTCGATTTTCCCGACACGTACCCCCGGAAGGAGCTGCGGGGCAAGCGGGCGGCCTTCACCGTGACGGTGCGGGAAGTGAAGAAGAAGCGGGTCCCGGCCCTGGACGACGAGTTTGCCAAGGCGGTCGGGGGCGTCGGGACCCTTCGGGAGCTGCGGGAGAAGGTGCGGGGGGACCTCCTGGGCTTCAAGGAGCGGGAGCGGGACGGCGAGGTGAAGGTCCAGATCCTCGCCAGGATCGCCGAGACGAACCCGGTGGAGGTCCCCGCGGCCCTGGTGGAGGGGGAGGTGGACGCCCTGGTGGCCGAGATGCTGCATGCCCTGGCCGCCCAGGGGGCCCGGATCCGGGGGCTGGATGAGACCAAGACCCGGAACATCCGGGCAAAGTTCCGGGACGCGGCCGTCCAGAGGGTCCACCACCGGCTGCTCCTGGAGGCCATCGCCGCCCAGGAGGGTGTCACGGTCTCGGACCAAGAATTGCACGAGGAGCTGGAGCGGGCCGCGGCGGGCACGGGACGGAGCGCGACCGCCCTGTGGGAGGCCCTGGAGAAAGAAGGGCGCCTCCCGGGCCTGCGGGGCGAGCTGCTCCAACGGAAGACGGCCGACCTCCTCCTCAGCCGGGCCCGGGTGAGTCCGGGCCACGACCTCATCCAGGTGCCCTAGAGTCCCCGGGGGCACCGACCAGTCCGGCGCAGCCGGCCAGGCTGCGTCGGGACGGAGCGGCCATGTACCTCGTACCCATGGTGGTGGAGCAGACGAGCCGGGGGGAGCGGGCGTACGACATCTTCTCCCGCCTCCTGAAGGACCGGATCATTTTCCTCGGGACCCCCATTGACGACGCCGACGCGAACCTCATCATCGCCCAGCTCATCTTTCTGGAAGCGGAGGACCCGGAGAAGGACATCCACATCTACATCAACTGCCCCGGGGGGTCGGTGACGGCCGGGCTGGCCATCTACGATACCATGTGCTACATCAAGCCGGACGTGGAGA
>CAZRDA010000040.1:0-10383 GCA_964598715.1 uncultured bacterium
AGACGCTGGCGGTGGCGGTGGCGGAGGAGAAGGAGACCATCGAGGACATCTACGAGCCCTTTCTCATCCAGGTGGGCTTCCTGGCCCGAACCCCGCGCGGCCGGACCGTCACCCGGCTGGCCATGGAGTACTTCGAGGCGAAGCCCGTCCCGGAGAAGCAGCCGGACCTGTGGTCAGGTCGGTAGGTGCGCCGGGCCGGGTGCCCGATCCGCCGAAGGTCACCCATGTCGGGTTTTGAATCGCTGGGGCGTCTGCTGCTCCTCTTCGGGGTCATCCTGGTGGTGCTCGGGGGGCTGCTCTTCCTGGCGGGGAAGCTTCCGTTCCTGGGGCGCCTCCCGGGAGATATCGTGATCGAGCGGAAGAACTTCACCTTCTATTTTCCCCTGGCCACTTCGATCCTCCTCAGCATCCTGCTGACTCTCCTCCTCTCTCTCTTCGGCCGCCGGTGAAGCGCCCGATGCGCGGTCGCCCGCTCCTCCTCGCCGCCCTCCTGCTGGCCCTCGCGAGTGCCGCGACGCCGCAGGAGCGGTCTCTCGGGCCTGTCTGGCCGATCCGGGTCCTCCTCAAGGAGGGAGTCGAGCGGCTCACCGTGAGCGGGACGACCGCGTTTACCGTCTCTGACCCCGCCACCGGCCTGCTGGTGGGCCATTACCGGGCCTATATGCCGGTGACCGTCGGGGCGGTGCGCGGGGGGCTTGGCGTGGACGGGCGGGCCTTTGCCGCCTCCGCCCTGCTCGTCGAGCCCGTGGGGGGTGGCTGGGTCCGGCTGGAGGGGCGCCCCTACCGGGGCGTCCTGCGCCTGCACCGCGGCCCGAGCAGTCGTCTCGTAACCGTCAATGTCCTGCCGCTGGAGGAGTACGTCCGCGGGGTGATGCGCGCGGAGGTTGCCCCCGACTGGCCCATCGAGGCGCTGAAGGCTCAAGCAGTCCTCGCGCGGACCTACGCGCTCTACGCCGCGCTGACGAGCGGGCAGGCCCCCTACGACCTGACCGCCACGACCGCCTCCCAAATGTACGCCGGGGCCTGGGGGGAGGATGGCCGTTCCGACGAGGCGGTCTTGAGCACGCGGGGCGTCGTCCTGACCCACGAGGGGATGGTGATTCCGGCCTTCTACCACTCGGCCTCGGGTGGCATGACGGAGGACGCGGTGGAGGTCTGGGAGAAGCGCTACCCCTTCATCGTGGGGGTCCCGGACCCATTCTCGGCCGGCTCGCCGCACCACCTCTGGGAGGAGACGCTGCCGGAGGAGACCCTCCGCCGGGTCCTTGCCGCCGGGGGGCACGCCCTCGGCGTCATCAGGAGCATCGAGACGGCCGGGCGGACCCGCTCCGGCCGAATCCAGCGCCTCTTGGTCCGGCACGCATCCGGCATGCTCACCCTGGAGGCAAAGGCGTTTCGGCAGTTGGTGGGCGCGGAGGTCCTCCGGAGTACAAACTTCACCGTCGTCCCAAACGGGGCCGAATTTACCTTTGTTGGGAAGGGGTGGGGGCACGGGGTCGGGCTGAGCCAGTGGGGGGCGAAAGGCATGGCGGAACTGGCCTTCGGCTACGAGGATATCCTTGCGTACTACTATCCCCTCGCCGCCCTGCACCGCCTCGCCGAGCGCTAGGCGGGGACCGATGCCGATGCGGCTGAGCGACTTCCAGTATGCGCTTCCCCCGGGCCTCATCGCCCAGTACCCCCTCCCGGAGCGGGACGCCTCCCGCCTGCTCCTCCTCGATCGCGCCACCGGAGCCGTGGCCCACCGGTCCTTCCGGGATCTCCCGGCCCTGCTCTCGCCGGGCGATCTGCTGGTCCTGAACGACGCCCGGGTGCTGCCGGCGCGCCTCTACGGGGCCACGCCCCGCGGAGGTCGAGTCGAAATTCTTCTTCTTGAGGAGGCCGAGGCGACGGCCTGGTGGGCGTGGGTCAAACCAGGTAGGCGGGCGCGAGCGGGCGTTGTCGTTTCGCTGCCGGGCGGGCTTACGTTGCGAGTGCTTGAGCGGGGACCCGAGGGCCGGACCCTACTCGGCTTTGACGGGCCGCTGTCGGTCCGGGAGGTGTTGGAGCGGCACGGGTGCACGCCTCTCCCCCCGTACATCAAGCGGCCAGCGCCAGCGATTGGGTTAGCGGAAACCCTTCCGCCAGGAGCCCCCGGGATGGACCTGGAGGACCGGGAGCGCTACCAGACGGTCTATGCCCGGGAGGATGGGGCCATCGCCGCGCCCACTGCCGGTCTGCACTTCACCGATGCGGTGCTGGAGGCGGTCCGCGCCCGAGGCGTGGCGGTGGCTTCGCTTACGCTCCACGTGGGTGTCGGCACGTTCAAGCCGGTCCGCGTGGCAGAGGTCGAGCGGCACCGGATGGAAGCGGAGGGGTATCGCATCCCAGAGGCGACGGCGCGGGCGGTGAAAGAGGCGAGGGGACGCGGAGGTAGGGTGGTCGCCGTGGGGACCACGACGGTGCGCGCGCTCGAGAGCACCGCGGACGAGGGGGGCGCTGCGCGGGCTGGGGCGGGCCTGGCCACCCTCTTCATCACGCCGGGATACCGCTTCCGGGTCGTGGACGGGCTTCTCACCAACTTCCACCTGCCCGGCTCGACGCTCCTGATGCTGGTCAGCGCCTTCGCGGGCCGGGAGCAGGTGCTCGCGGCCTACCGGGAGGCCATCGCCGCCCGCTATCGCTTCTACTCCTACGGCGATGCCATGCTGATTTTCTAGTGGTCAAGCCGGAGGGTGGCGGATGAGGGCAGCAGGGTTCCGCTTCGAGGTTCGGGCGAGAGACCCCGACTCGGGGGCGCGGCGGGGGCGCCTTCACACCCCCCACGGGACCGTGGAGACGCCGGTCTTCGTCCCATGCGGGACGCAGGCGACGGTGAAGACCCTCTCCCCCCGCGACCTGGAGGAGGAGGGGGTGGAACTGGTCCTCTGCAACACGTATCACCTCTCCCTGCGGCCGGGCGCCGAGACCATCGCTGCCCTCGGCGGCCTGCACCGGTTCATGGCCTGGCCGCGCGCGCTCCTTACCGACAGCGGGGGCTACCAGGTATTCAGTATGGCCGAGTTGCGGCGGATCACCGAGGAAGGGGTCACGTTCCGGTCCCACCTGGACGGCTCCGCCCACACCCTGACCCCCGAGACGGCCATTGCCATCCAGGAGGCGCTCGGCGCCGATATCATTATGGCCTTCGACGACTGTACTCCCTATCCCGCGACCCCCGACCAGGCCCGGGCCTCCATGGATCTCACCCTCCGCTGGGCGGAGCGGTGCCTCAAGGCCCGGACGCGCTCGGACCAGGCCCTCTTCGGGATCGTCCAGGGCTCGGTCTACCCGGAGCTGCGGGCGGAGGCGGCGGCGCGCCTCACGGCGCTCCCGTTTGACGGCTACGCTATCGGCGGGTTGAGCGTGGGGGAGAGCAAGGGGCAGATGCTGGCGGTCCTCCGGCAGACCACGCCCCGCCTGCCGGCTGAGAGCCCCCGCCACCTCCTGGGGGTCGGGCTCCCGGAGGATCTCCTCCTCGGGATCGCGGCCGGCATTGACATGTTCGACTGCGTGATGCCGACCCGCCACGGGCGCACCGGCAGTCTCTTCACGCGGCAGGGGCGTCTGAGCATCAAGGCGGCGGCGTACGCCCGCGACGAGCGGCCTGTGGACCCCGAGTGCACCTGCTACACCTGCCGGACCTTCAGCCGCGCCTACCTCCGGCATCTGTTCGTGGCGGACGAGACGCTGGGGTTGCGGCTGAACACGCTCCACAACCTCCACTTCTATGTGGCCCTGATGGCAGAGGTCCGAGGGGCGTTAGCCGAGGGGACCTTCGCCAAGTTCCTGGACGACCGGCTGATCGCCCTCCGGGGCGCGCCGGACTCTCTCGCTCACCCCGAGTAAAGGAGGACGCGCGTGCTCGCACCCACCCTGGCCTACGCGGGCGCCGCCGTCGGCGACGGCGGCCTTGGCGGCTACCAGGCCCTGATCCCCCTTCTCCTCATGTTTGCCGTCTTCTACTTCATCCTGATTCGGCCGCAGCAGAAGAAGCAGAAGAGCCACCGGGAGATGCTCCAGAACCTCAAGACCGGGGATCAGATCATCACCAACGGGGGGCTGTACGGGACCATCGTGGACATCAACGAGCAGAAGATCACCTTGCGGATCGCGGAGAATGTGAAGGTCGAGGTGGGACGGACCTTCGTGGCCTCCCGGGTCGGCTGGGAGGGCGAGAAGAAAAAGAAGGACTAATGGGCCGGCGGTTTCTCGGCCACGAGGATGGCCGCGTAGCCGATCCGGCTCATGCCGGGCAGGGTCCTGAGCGCAAAATCGAGCCGGCCCAGCGCCAGTATGACGCGCTTGAAGGCGTCGTAGAGGGGCTGGCCGTTCTTGTACTCGGTCTGGTACGGCTCGGGGACGATGGAGGAGACCATGTGTAGGCCCAGTCGGCGAACGACCCGGAGGCCGGAGGCGGTGAGGAGCCGGGTCATCTCCAGGCCGGTGTAGGTCTTGTGCACGAAGTCCATCTGCTCGGCCCGCGTCAGGTAGGTGTAACTCCAGATCCGCCGATCCCCCACCCCGCGCGCCCGTAACGCCCACGCGAGTTCGTCCGGCCGCCACACCAACCCCACGTGCCACTTATTGTCATACTGGATGGTGACCGTCCCCCCCGGGCGGCAGACGCGGGCGATCTCCGCGATGGCGGTCGTGTACCCCGGGACGAGACCGATCACATCCCCGTAGCAGCAGACGAAGTCCACGCTCCCATCCGCAAGGGGGAGGGACGTGGCGTCTCCCTGGAGGAAGGTGACGTTGCGGCAGCCGAGGCCCGCGACCTTCTCGCGCGCCTTCAGGAGGAGATCGCCGGCCAGGTCCAGCGCGAACACGCGCTGGGCCCGGGGGGCGAACTGGGCGGTCTGGAGGCCCGTCCCCGCCCCCACATCCAGGACGACCCTCCCTTCCCAGCGGGAGCGCAGCGCCTCGAGGGCGGCCCTGGTCACCCGGTAGTCGTTGACGAAGAACGGCGTGGCGGCGTCAAAGAAGTCGTACTCTTCCGCCATCCGGTCATACGCAGACGCGACCCTCTCCCCATAGCGCTCGCCGAACTCGGGCTGGCCCCTCCTCACCGCGCTTTCCCCTCCACCCCTCAGAGCCGCTCCAGGAAGACGCACTTCAGGTATCGGGTCTCCCGCACCC
Source organism: uncultured bacterium (assembly GCA_964598715.1). Lineage (GTDB taxonomy): Bacteria > Methylomirabilota > Methylomirabilia > Methylomirabilales > JACPAU01 > JACPAU01. The sequence goes on from CAZRDA010000040.1 coordinate 5,161, forward strand.
CCAGGAGGATGGGATGGTCGGCCGCCTGCCTCCGGACCGCGAGAACCCGCATCCGGCAGTGGGCGTCCGCCGCCGCCTCCTCGAGCATCGTCAGGAAGGTCGCCTCGTCAATGTGGTAGGAGCAGGAGCACGTGATCAAGATCCCCCCGGGCCGCAGGAGCCGCATGGCCCGGAGATTGATCTCCTTGTAGCCCCGCAGGGCCCCTCCGACTGTCTCCTTTCCCTTGGTGAAGGCGGGGGGGTCTAGGATGACGCAGTCGAACTTGCGCCGGGTCTTGTCCAAGAGGCGGAGGTCATCGAAGGCGTTGGCCGTCCGGAACCGACAGCGCCCCTCCACCCCGTTCAAGCGGGCGTTCTCCTCGGCCCCCGCCACCGCCTCAGGGGAGATGTCCACCCCCTCCACGAGCCTCGCGCCGGCCTGGGCAAGGTGCACGGCGAAGGCCCCCGTATAGCAGAAGCAGTCGAGGACCTCCCGGCCCGCGGCGACCTCCCGGGCGGCCAGCCTGTTCTCCTGCTGGTCCAGGAAGAAGCCGGTCTTCTGTCCCCGCCCTACATCCACCCGGAAGCGGCACGGGCCCTCCCGGACCTCCACCTGCTCCGGGCCCTCCCCCTGCGCCCAACCCCGCTCGAGGGACAGCCCCTCCAGTGACCGCACGGACGCGTCGTTGCGCAGGTAGATGCCGCGCGGCTCCAGGACCCCCTCGATCGCCTCCAGGATCGGCTCCCGCAGCCGCTCCATCCCCGCGGTCAGGAACTGGGCGACCGCCACCGGCCCGTAGCGGTCCACGATGAGGCCCGGGAGCAGGTCCCCCTCGGAGAAGACGACCCGGTACGCGGCATCCGGGCCCCCTCGCGCCCCCCGCCGCGCCGATGCCGCCGCGATCCGTCCCATGAGGAAGGCGCCGTCAACGGCCTCATCCTCGGTGGTGAGCACTCGCAGCGCGATCTGCGAGCGTGCGTTGTAGGTGCCTCGGCCCAGGAACTGGCGGTTGGCGGCGAGAATCTTCACCACCTCCCCGGGTTCCGGAGACCCTCTTACCGTGTGGATGTCGCTCTGGTAGATCCAGGGATGCCCCTGGAGGAGGCGCCGCTGGCCGCCGCCCCGAAGAACGGCGGTGGCCATGCCGGTCGTATTTGTACTGCGGCGCCCGGAAAATTGCAAGGGGGGGGTCTCAGGGCAGGCGCCCGGTGCCGCGGCACTGCATACACTTCACCTTGATCCAGGTGCCGCTGCCCGTCCGGATCTGGAAGGTGCCGGTCCCGTTGCAGCCGGGGCAGGTCATGGGCGGGCTGCTACAGACCCCAGTCGCGCGGGTATCGAAAGTCCCGGTCAATGGTCCGGCGAGAAATCTTGGCGATGACCGGGGGGCGCCGCTTGTACTGGGAGGTCCGCACCCGCTCCGCCACCGCGCGCACGAACCGTTCCTCGAACCCGGCCGCCAGGAGCGCGGCCATGTCGTACCGGAGGTCCACCATATGATAGAGGAGGCGGTCCACGTCTTCGTAGGTGAACCCGAGCTCGGCCTCGTCGGTCTGCCCCGCCCACAGGTCGCCGCTGGGCGCCTTCGCGACGATGCTCGCCGGGACGCCCAGGTGCCGGGCCAGCCCCCGCACGTGGGTCTTGTAGAGGTCCCCGACGGGGTTCAGGGCGGAGGCCATGTCCCCGTAGAGGGTCCCGTAGCCGAGGAGCAACTCGGTCTTGTTGCTGGTCCCGAGAACGAGGGCCCGGATCTTCGCCGAGTAATCGTAGAGGATGGTCATCCGCTCCCGGGCCATCTTGTTGCCCCGGCGCACCCGGTCCGCGTCCGGCTCCCGGGCGAAGTAGGCGTCAATCATCGGGGTGATCTCAATGGTCTCCGAGTTGATCTCCAGCCACCGGACCACCAACGCCGCGTGCTCCCGGCTCTCCGGGCTGCTCTCCCGGTACGGGAGCAGGAGTCCCCAGACGTTCCGGGGGCCGAGCGCCTTGCTCGCGAGGGCGGCCGCGGTGGCGGAGTCCACCCCACCCGACAGGCCCACCACCACCCGGCCGAACCCGGACTTGCGAACCTCGTCCTCGATGAAAGCGGTGAGCACCTGGGCGGTGACGGCGTAGTCCAGGGTGAGGGGGAGCATGCCGGTGCTCACCGTGCCTCCTCCCCCGGCGCCTCCCCCAGGATCCGCTTCAGCGTCCGGAGCGTCAGGTCGGGCCGCTCGTCCCGGAGGAGCGGGTTCGCGAGGCGCTCGCGGCGGATCGCATCCCGGTCAATCGTCGCGAAGAGAAGCGCCTCCTCCAGGGCCGGGGCCTGGGCCAGCGGCGTCCCGTCCGGCCCCAGGACCTCAGAGGCCCCCCAGAAGCAGGCCCCGTCCTCGTAGCCCACCCGGTGGGCGAAGGCCAGGGCGCAGGTGAAGAGTTGGGCGTAGGTCCGGTTCAGGTGCTGCCAGCCGATGGCGTTCGCGAACCGGCCGTCCGCGGTGAGCCCCCGCCCGGGGCTGTTGGAGACGGCCAGGAGGACCTGGGCCCCGTCCAGGACCGCCAGGTACGGGAGGGCGGGGTGCCACATGTCCTCGCAGATCAGCAGGGCCATCCGGCCGAAGGCGGAATCGAAGGCGGCGATCCGATCCCCCTGGGCGAAGTAGCGCTGCTCGTCAAAGATACCGTAGGTCGGGAGGTACACCTTCCGATGGACGTGGCGGACCTCCCCCCCTTCCAGGTACATGGCCGCGTTGTAGTAGCGGAAGTCGGGGGACTCCTCGACGAAGCCGACCACGAGCGCCACGTCACGGCTCTTCGCCCGCAGCCAGTCCAGGCGCCGGTCGCCCGGCTTCAGTGCCACGGCCGGCACCAGGTCCTTGAGGAAGTAGCCGGTGAGGCTTAATTCCGGGAAGAGGACAAGGCGCGCCCCACCCCGCTCCGCCTCCTGGATGAGTTTCTCGTGCTGGGCGAAGTTTCGCTCCAGGTCCCCCAGGTGGGGCTGCATCTGGGCGATGGCCAGGGGGATGCGTTCCATCATGCCTTCGCCTCCCGCGGCGGGCGGCCGAAGGCAGCGTAGATGGCCTCCAGGGCGGGCGAGAAGGTGCGCCCCGGCCCGCTGTAGAGGATGAGGGGCGGGAGCGGGGTGGGCGGGGACATGGCGCCCCGCGTTGCCTGGGTCAGGATGAAGATGGCCGGTGCCTCAGCCCGGGAATGGATCGGCCGGAGGAGGTTGGGGCCGAGCCCGTGGGCCGTGAGCGCCGCCGTGAGGTCCGTCAGCCGGGAAGCCCGGTGGATGATCCAAAAGCGCCCCGCGGGCGCCAGGGCGTACGCCGCCGCCCCCGTCACTTGCTCCAGGGTGCAGAGGATCTCGTGCCTTGCCGCCGCCACTTCGCGCACCGGGCTGAGGTACCCGCTCCCCGCGGGGAAGTAGGGCGGGGCGGACACCACCAGGTCGAAACCGCCGCGGGGGAGGCAGGAGGCGGGACGGCGGAGGTCGCCGGTGACGATGGCGACCCGTGCCTCGCAGTCATTCAGGCGGACAGCCCGCCGGGCCCGGTCGGCCATCGCCTCCTGGATCTCCAGCCCGACGATGCCGCAGGCGGGCGCCTTCGCCGCCAGCAGAAGGGCGACGGCCCCGGTCCCCGCCCCGAGGTCCAGGATCCGCTCACCAGGCTTCGGGTCAGCGGCGTGCGCCACCAGGATCGCATCCACCGAATGCCGGTAGCCGCGCCGGGCCCGGATGATCTCCAGGCCGGTCCCGACCAGGGCCGTGGTCTCCTCATCCCTCATCTGCGCCCCTTGACACTCCCCGGGGCATTCCCGTAGGCTGGCGCCACCATGCCCCTGCCCGCCGCTCGCCAGGCCCTGACGGAGGCTCTTCGGGATGCCGACGCCGAGGTGCGCCGCGCTGCCGCGGCCGCGCTGGAGCGGCTCGAAAGCCTCGCGAAGCTCGAGCGCTTGACCCGGGCGCTCGAGGCCGGGACCGCGCCCCAGGCGCTGAAGGCCCTGCACGCCCTCGGCGACCTCGGGGGGCCCCGGGCCCTCTCGGCGGTGGTGACCGCCCTCCGCTCCTCCCTGAAAGAGGTCCGGGCAGCGGCCATCAAGATCCTGAGGGCCGCCCGGGACCCGCGCCTCCTCGGTCCCCTCACGGAGATGCTGGACGACCCCGACCCGGATGTCCGGGTGGTGGCGGTGCGCGCCCTGGGCGACTTCCGGGACGGTCGTCTGTTGCCGATCCTGCGGGCCCTGCTCCAGGAGGCCTCCCTCGATGTCCGCGAGGCGGCGGCGGAGGCCCTGGGGAGACTGGGCGACCCGCAGCTACTTCCGGACCTGATCGCCCGCCTCCAGGACCCCGAGGCGCTCGTCCGGCGGCGGGTGGCCTGGGCGATCGGCGAGATCGCCGTTCAGTCGGCCGAGGCCGGTCAGTAGGCGTCGTCCCCCGCCATCTCTTAGGCTGCTTTCTTGCCGCTCGACTCCTCGTCCAGCCACTGGGAGACGTCGATCCCCTTGCTGGCCGGGTCCACGGCCACCAGGATCGAGCGCCTGAAGGCGCCGGTCGCCGGGTCCTTCTCCAGCAGGTTCACCTCGATCTTCTCCCGCACGTCGTTCCCCGCCGCATCCCGCAGGATCCGCACGAGGGGCCGGGCGGAGTCCTCCCGGTTCGGGTGCAGGACCAGCGCCAAGTCCCCCGTGTCGAGGCGGACCACGGTGCCGGCCGGGTAGATCCCCAGCATCTCGATAAATTTCTCCAGCATGGCCTGGTCGAAGACCGTCCCCGAGAGTTCCTTCAGGCGGGCGACGGCCCGCGTCGGCTCCATGGCCGCCTGGTAGGGGCGAGCCGTGGTGATGGCGTCGTAGACGTCGCAGACCTGCACGATCATCCCGAAGGGGTGGATCTGGTACTCCCGGGCCGGCGGGGGGTAGCCGCTTCGGTCGTGGCGCATGTGGTGCTCCAGGACCGGCCGCAGGGAGACCGGGGAGATCCCTTCCATCCGGGAGACGATCTTCACCCCCTCCTCGGGGTGGCTCTTGACGACCCGCCACTCCTCCTCCGACAGGTCCCGCGGCTTGCGGTAGATCTCATCCGGCCAGTTGACTTTGCCCAGGTCGTGGAGGAAGGCCCCCACCCCCAGATCGTGGAGCGCCTCCCCGCCGTACCCCAGATGCTCTCCCAGGGCGATGGAGAGGGTCCCGACGTTCACCGAGTGGTTAAAGAGGTACTCGTCGTAGGACTTGATCATCGTGAGGGCCAGGAGGGAGTGGCGGGA
>CAZRDA010000041.1:0-3475 GCA_964598715.1 uncultured bacterium
CGCGCTGCTCCACATCGGGGACACGGGCCCGACGGACCAGGTCTGGCAGGTGGCCCGGCAGGCCCGCGACTTGAGAGGCGTCGTGGTGGAAACGTCGTTTCCCAGCCGGCTCCAGGGGCTGGCCGAGGCCAGCGGCCACCTCACCCCCGAGACGCTGGAGGGGGAACTGGTGAAGCTGGGCCGGGATGTTCCCGTGTTCGTCTATCATCTGAAGCCGCAGTTCGTCTCGGAGATCCACCGGGAGCTCCGGGACCGCTTCGGCTCCGCCGTCCGGATTCTCGAGCAAGGCGCAACCTACGAGTTTTGAGGGGCCCGGGCGGGACCGGATGGACCTGCCGGGGGATACCCTTCTTGCTTGAGGCCGATCGGCCTCAGGCGTTCTCGCGAACTCCGCGATCCCATCGTGGCGGAACCGAGGAGAGCATGCAGGGGCCCGCGCTCGGGCGGTGGCGGTCTTGGCGTCTTTCGCGGGGGCTCACCCTCATGGAGCTCCTCATTACCGGCGCCATTCTCGTTCTCCTGGCGGGCATTTCCGTTCCCCTCGTCTCCAGCGCCGTCGAGGCCTACCGCCTGAGGGCGGCAGCGTGGCAGCTCGCCGGCGATCTCCGGTTGGCGAGGCAGCGGGCGATCTCCAGGCAGAAACGCCACCGGCTCTGCTTTATGAACTGCGTGGCCTCCGTCGCAGCGAACACCTATGTGTTCGAGCGGGACGACGGGATTGCGGGGGCAGCGCAATGGGCTCAGGACTCTGCGGTCCCCCTGAACCTCCCGCAGGGCGTCTCAGTTGACGCGTCGCAGACCTCCAATCCCCGGGGGAGGATTGCCTTCGACGTCAGGGGGGAGGGTGATGCGTTTGGGACTCTCATGGTGGCGAACCGCGCGGGGAATTATGCGATCACGACCGATAGCATAGGCAGGGTGCTGGTGTGCAAGGGCGGATGTCCGTGAGGTGCGCGCGCCCGCCCGAGGGGCAAAGCGGCCTGACCGTGGCCGAGGTCCTGGTCGCGGCCGCCATCCTGGCCGGGGCGATGCTGGGCATCGCGGGGATGGTTCCGAGAGCCTATCAAAATATCGGCATCGGCGGCCAGATCACGAAAGCGGCCAACCTGGCGCGGGAGAAGATGGAAGAACTGAAGAATGGCTCCTACGACGCCCTGCTGGTTCGCGGTGCCCCCGACGCCGATCCCCAGCCCATCGAAGGGGTCTTCTCGAGGACCTGGAGGATCGAGGACAACGGCCTGCCGGCGGGCCTCAAGAGGATTACGGTCACGGTTTCCTGGTCCATGGGGTTCGGCGTGAGAGAGGTCCAGGTCATGACGCTGGTCGCACGGTGAGGGGACGATGCCACGCGATCCGAGAGGCTTCACCCTCCTCGAGCTGCTGATCTCGGCAGCGATCTTCCCCATCATCCTCCTGGCGGTCTACCTGATGTACGAGGCGAACCAGGCCACGTATCTGAAGGGGGAGAGCAAGACCGATCTGCAACAGCACGCCCGGATCGGGATGGATCGGATGGAGACCGAGATCCGGATGGCGGGCTATGGCCTCCCCGCCGCTACCGCACCCTCGCCGCTCCTGCCGATTATCGCTGCAACGGACACCACGATCTCGTTCCTCGCCGACCTTGAGGATGCCTCCACGACGTTGAGTGCGGCCGCCGGTGTCGCTGCCACATCTCTGGCCGTCGTCTCCGCTGCCGGCTTCAAGGCGAACGACTCGATCTACGTCACGGATGGCCTCAAGTGGGAACAGCTCACAGTGGAGAGCGACCCCGAGACGATGGCCACCCTCGCCCTCACATCTGCCCTCACGGGAGCCTATGCGGCGGGAAGCATGGTCACGAGGCCAAAGATGATCCGGTACAGTCTGGTCTGTGATGCGCCCCCCTGTCCCCAAAACCCCTTCACGTTGAAACGGGATCGAGGCACTGGCCAACTCCAGCCTCTGGCCGCGCGGATCGAGTCCCTGGAGTTCACCTACTATGATGCCGCCAACGCGCTGATCCCCCTCTCGAGTTTTCCGGAACGGCGTATGGACATCCGCCGGATTGGCATCGCGCTCGGGGCGTCCGGGGGGGTCCCTGGGCGTGCGCCCGAGTCGTATCTCCTCCGATCCGAAGTCCGGCCGAGGAACCTGGGCCTCTGAGAGAACGAGGAGGGTCTCGATGAACACCGCGCTCCGGCCCGCGGGAGAAGGAAGGGGAGCGGCCCTGGTCATCGCTCTGCTGGTCATGGGGGTGCTCCTCCTCCTGGGGACCGCGTTCCTGAGCATCTCCTCGACGGAGACCCAGATCGCGTATAACGAGCGCGACGCCATCCAGGCCTTCTATGTGGCCGAGGCGGGGCTGCAGGTCGCCCTGCACCGGCTCAGGACCGAGACGAGCGCGATCCTCGCCCCTCCTCCCGACGTGCGGAACTGGACCTCCGCCTCGGTCCCCTTCGGCCGGGGGAACTATGCGTATACCGTGACCTCGCCCGGGGACGACCCCAGCGGGAACCCGATCCTCACCATCACGTCGGTCGGGTCGGTTGCCGATAGTAATGTCCGCCGGGTCGTCCGGGCGAGGGTGGAGCCGGCCTACACCTCCCGCTATCGGGGTGCCCTGCATGCGCGCGAGGAAATCAACGCGGAAGGGGAGGTCCGGACCGATAGCTACGATTCTGCAATCTCTCCTGGGGCGGCATCGTGTAGGCCGGAATGCCCGAACCGGAAGGGGACGATCAGCACGGATGCCACGTCTCGCCGCGCGGTGGAGCTGGAGGGGAGGGTGGTCATCGGTGGCGATGCGCTGGTCGGCCCCGAGGGGGACCAGGAGACGGCCATGAGAGCGGAGGAGAGCGTGACCATCACCGGACAGCGGATGGCGGAGGACTACGTTCTGCCGATGCCGTCGGTGGCGCCGCCATCCGGCCTCTCCGGGATGGGTGCAATCAGACTCGAAGGAACGCAAATAGGGGCCGTGTCGGGCTCAACCCGGATCGGGGGGGATGGGATCGTCCTCGAAGGCAATGCCACCCTGACCTTGGGGACACCCGGGGTGACGACGACCATCACCGTGACGCGTCTCAGGATCGAGGGGAACGCCCGACTCCTCGTCGAGGGGAGGGTCAGCCTCTATGTGACCGACCGGGTGGAACTGAGCGGGAACGCCAGTGTTAACCCTGATGGGATCCCGGCGAACCTCGAGGTGCAGTTCAGTGACACGGGAGGGGATTTCGTAATGGAAGGGAATGCCAGGTTCTTCGGGACGGTGTACGGCAGGAATGCGGAGATCGAAGTCGAGGGGAACGCGGTGGTTTTTGGCTCGCTCGTGGGGCGGGAAGTCGAAATCGAGGGGAACGCAAGGGTGCATTACGATGAGGCCCTCGGCCGGAGGATAGACTACCTCTCTGGCTACAAGATGACCACCTGGCAGGAAGTCCTTCCGCGTTGAGCCAATCTTCTGCGGGCTTGACCCGTTCGGCCAGAGCCCCCC
>CAZRDA010000041.1:3575-10182 GCA_964598715.1 uncultured bacterium
CCTGGCTAGAGCCGGGGCCAGCCGCCGGCGACAGCCAGCGGCGGCAAGACATAGGCGGGCACACCCTGGCGCTCACGGTCACGTTCGCGATTGCCCTGAGCCGGGTCCCCACCCGGCCGTGAGCCTCCTCGGCGGCCCAGGTGATCGCCGCTGGGTGGATGGGTGGGCGGGTTTGATCTCAGAGACACGGATGGCCAGACCAGGATCATTTCTTCCTATCTTCCTAGTGGCGCAACCGCACCATCGCCACGGGAACTCAGGCGGAACGCGCTGAAGCGGGGGCCAGCATGAGAGGACCCACACTGTCATTACCCCCCGCTGGTCCTCTGCTGTGAGGGGCGACCGTACTGGTTCGCCAGGCGGGCTGCGCACCACAAAATCCGGGTGTTAAGTTGCTCGGGGCCCCTAGAACAGGTAGTGCAGACATCTTCGTGGAAGGGCGCGGAGAATCGGTCCATTTTTCCCTTGACAAGCCTTTGTTTTAAAAGTATTAGGCATGATGAGTTCAGTTGGTTTCTCAAAACTGTGGATATCTAAAGGGTTTTAAAGATGTTTTCATTCCTCGTGAAGAAAAAGCCGCTTCTGGGCCTGGACATCGGGGCCTCATCGGTCAAGGCGGTGCAACTGAGCCGGGCGGGCAGAGCATATGAGTTGACACACCTGGGGATGGCGCCCCTCAGCCCCGAGGCGATCGTGGACGGGGTCATCATGGATGGCAGCAGCGTCATATCAGCCATCCAGCAGATCTACCAGGAGCATGGGATCAAAACCCGGGACGTGGCAGTAGCCGTCTCCGGCAACTCGGTCATCGTGAAGAAGATCAAGGTGCAGCAGATGACGGAGGAGGAGCTGACAGCGTCCATCCAGTGGGAGGCAGAGCAGTACATCCCCTTCCCCATCGAGGATGTACACCTGGATTTTCAGATCCTGGAGCCGCGCGGCGGCGCAGAGATGGACATCCTCCTGGTCGCGGTCAAGAAGGACGTCATGAACGATTACCTGACGGTCATCTCCTCGGCCGGCCTGAACGGCCAGATCGTGGACGTGGACGCGTTGGCCCTGGAGAACGCCTACGAGATCTCCGGGGACATCACGCCGGACAAGATCGTGGCCCTCGTGAACCTGGGCGCAACGGTCATGAACATCAACATCCTCCAGCACGGGGTGACCGAGTTCACCCGGGATTCGGCCATCGGGGGGAACCGGTACACCGAGTCCATCCAGAAGATGCTCGGCCTGTCTTTCGAGCAGGCCGAAAAGCTGAAGATGGGGACCGCCGTGGAGGGCCGGACCCTGACCGAGGCCCAGCCTGCCATCGATCTCGTGAACGCGGAACTGGCCGGCGAGATCCGCCGGTCCATGGACTTCTTCCGGTCCTCGTCCCAGAACGATTCCATCAACAAGGTCGTCCTTAGCGGGGGGGGCGCGCGTCTCCCCGGACTGGTGGGCTACCTGGGCCAGCACCTGGAGGTCCCCGTCGAGGTGGCGAACCCGCTCCGGGCCATCAAGGCGGACCCGAAGAAGTTCGACCCCGAGTACCTCGAGTTCGTCGGCCCCCAACTGGGCGTGGCCGTGGGGCTGGCCCTGCGGCAGGTGGGCGACAAGTGATTAAGATCAACCTCCTCCCCCACGGAACCCGAAAGAAGGCCGCCCTCAGCCGCCAGATGCAATTGGCCGGGCTGGGGGGGGTGCTGGGCGTCGGGGTCCTCCTCTCCCTCTGGTGGAGCATGGTGAGCGACACCAGGGAGCTCCGGTTCCGGCTCGAGCAGACCCGGCAGGAGCTCGCGCGCTACGAGGAGGTGGCCAAGAAGGTGGCCCAGTTCGAGGGAGATAAGAAGCGCCTGGAGGAAAAGGTCAAGACGATTGACCGCCTTATCGCCTCTCAGACCGGGCCGGTCCGGCTCATGGAACAGATCAGCCGGCAGCTCCCGAACGAGGTCTGGCTCACGAGCCTCCGCGAGACCGGGGGCCGCGTCGTCCTCCAGGGGCACGCCTTCACCGACTACGCCATCGCCGAGTACATGACCCGGCTCCATCGGAATGCGGGGCTCTTCAGCGAGGTGGAACTGACGTTCACGGAGCGGGCGGAGCTCCAGAAGGTCCCGATCAAGCGCTTCGAGCTCACCCTGAAGCTGAAGGGCTGAGGGGGCGCCATGGATATCAAGGGGCTCTTCGCCAATATCCCGAAGCGCCAGCAGTACGTCCTTTTCAGCCTCCTCGGGCTCGTCGCCCTGTACCTGTGGTGGGCCTTCCTGTTTAAGCCGGCCTGGGACGAGCGGGACGAGCTCAAGAATCAGCTGGCGAGCCTGGAACAGCAGCTCTTCCAGAAGAAGATGATCGCCGCCAACCTCCCCAGGCTCGAGGCGGAGATCAAGCAGTTGCAGGCGGCGCTCAAGTCCGCGATCGCCCGGCTCCCGGAGGAAAAGGAAATTCCGACGCTCCTCACCCAGGTGAACAGCCTGGGAGAGGAATCGGGGCTTGTTTTCACCCTCTTTCGGCCCCAGGCCCTGGTCAAGAAGGACTTCTACGCGGAGATCCCCATTCAGGTCCGGGCGGAGGGGAGCTTCCACGCCCTGGGGATTTTCTTCGACCGGATCGGGAAGATGGAACGGATCGTCACGATCGGCTCGCTCAATGTCTCGCCCGGCCCGACGAGCGGGCAGGGGGGGCGGCGGCGCGCGGGCGACATGAGCATCATCGCCGACTTCAGTGCCACCACCTTTACCTTCGTCGCGGGGGGAGGCTAACCGTGGGTGAGCGCGGGCAGCGTCCCGGTGCCCTCAGGCGAGCGCGAGGGGTGGCGGTTCGGCTGTCCCCCGCACCGGCGGCGGGCCTTCTGCTGCTTGTCCTGGCCTGTTCCCGGGAAGCGCCGGCGCCGGCCCCGACGCCTCCAGGCCCGGCGGTGCCGCCGGCCGCGGCGGCCCCCAGGCCGGTCACGGCCGTAGAGCCCCAGATTGTTTACCAGCCGGAGGGGCGGCGGGATCCCTTCCGGGATGTCCTGGATGCCCGGATGGCCGACGAGGGAGAGGGGATAGACTACGCCGGCATCAAGGTGGCGGGGATTGTGTGGCAGCGGCGGGGCTATACCGCGCTGCTCGAGACGGCGGATGGGCTCGGCCACATCCTGCGTGTGAACGATCCCCTGGGCAAGACGGGCCGGGTCCGCCAGATCACCCAGGAGACCGTGGTGATCGACGTCCGGAGCAAGGACTTCACGGGCCGGTCCCAGACCCGGACTATAACGCTGGAGTTGAAGCGGGATGAAAAGCTCTTGGAACTGGTGAAAAAAGACGGAAAGCAGCCGGCGACGCAGCAAGAAGAAGCCCCGCCGGAAAAGAAGGAGGGGAGCCAATGAGTCCCACGCGCTCAGGGGGAGGTGCAGGGCGCCTGGTCCCGGTACTCCTGGGCCTGGTGGTGCTGGCTGCCTGCGCCGGTCCGGCGGCGGTCAGCGAGCCGAGGTTGGAGGAACCGGCTCCCGTAGCCGCGGCCCCGGCGCCGGACGCCCCCGCCCCGGAGACGCCCGTCCCCGAGGCGATTCCGCTCCCGACGGAGGAGGAGCAAGCGGCGGCCGAGAAGGCGATGCGGGAGGCGGAGGAGGCTGCGAGAGCCTTCCCTGAGCCGGCGAGGCCGGCCGTGCCCATCACGGTGAGCGCCATCGCGATCCGGGACGTGGAGCCTACCGGCGCAGTCGTGGTGCTGAGCGCCGACGGCCCCTTTGGCGGCTACGAATCCTTCTCTCTGGCCGAGCCGCCCCGCCTTATCATTGATCTTCCCGAGGCGACCCACGGCGTGAAAAAGCCGGTGGCGGTGCCGAAGGAAGGGCCCGTCAAGCGGCTCCGCGCCACCCAGTACAAGGTGAAGCCCGTCAAGACGCTGCGCCTCGTCGTGGATCTGGTCTCCAACCTCCCGTACCAGGTCCGGACCAGGAACGGCCAGCTCCACGTGCTGATCGGGGATGCCATCGGCAGGGCGGGCGTCCCCGAGGCGCCGGACCCGACAGGGGCCCCTGCGGCCGCTGTGAACGGCGAGGGGAAGGTCACGGCCGTCACCTTCAAGCCGGCCGTCGGCAGATCGCAGATCCTGATCCGGACGGAAGGCCGGGTCTCCTTCAACCTGACTGAGCTCAGGGATCCGCCTAAGCTGATCCTGGATGTGGCGGAGGCGACGATCGGGGCGGGCGTCAGCCGAACCCTCGAAGTGGCGCAGATGCCCGGGCCGGTCGAGCGCGTGCGCGCGGCCCAGTTCCGGACCCAGCCGGAGAAGGTCGTCCGCGTGGTGGCGGACCTGAAGCAGCGCGTTCGGTACGAGGCGGTCCAATCGCCGGCCGGCATCACGGTGGAGCTGACCGAAGTGGGGGGGGCGGCCCCGCCCGTGCCGCCTGCGGCGGGGGAGGCTGGCCCGGCCGTACCCGTCCTGGGGGAGCCCCCCCGCGCGATCCCGCCCGCTCCTGGCCCCGCGATGCCCCCGGTGGTTCCGATCTTTACGCCCGCCTCGCCCGAGCCGGCGCCGGCCCCGGGGGCTACGGCCTACCCGGCCCCGCGGCGCGCCCGCATCTCCATGGATTTCAAGGATGCGGACATCAATAATCTCCTCCGGATCATCGCGGAGGTGAGCGGCCAGAACATCGTCGCCGGCGACGAGGTGAGAGGGAAGGTCACGGTCCGCCTGGTGGACGTGGAGTGGGAGAAGGCCCTAGACACCGTTCTCCGGATCAATAACTTCGACTACGTCTGGGAGGAGAACATCATCCGGGTCGCCTCCCGGGGGAAGCTCGAGCTGGACGCCGCCGCCCGCGCCAAGGCTGCCCTGGCGATCCAGGATGTTAAGCGCTCCGCTCCCCTCAAGACGGCGATCCTGTACGTGAACCACGCGAAGCCGGCGGAAATCGTGAAGGCCCTGGATAAGGTCAAGACCCCGGGACGGGGGAGCCTCTCGGTGGACGAACGGACCGCCTCCCTCATCATCGAGGACACCGAGGAGACCATCCAGAAGATGCGGGAGCTGCTCGCCCGGCTCGACGTTGCCACGCCCCAGATCACGATCGAGGCGCGGCTCGTGGAGATCCAAGCCGACCACACGCGGGAACTCGGAATCGAGTGGGGCGCGCGGTATAACCCGGGATTCAGCGGCACCGGGAGCGACATCGGCATCTCGGACATCTTCGGGGCGGCTGCCGGGACTATCGCGGGCGCTCCCTCGGCGGCCACGGGCGTGGGCTTCCTGGCCACGGGCACCCAGAACATCCCCCGCATCGTCAACCTGCCCACCACAAACACGGCGGGCGGCATCGGCATCACCCTTGGTCGGGCGGACCAACGGTTCGTCCTCGGAGCGCGCCTGAACCTCTTCGAGACCCAGGGCAAGTCCCGGACCCTGTCTACCCCGCGGATCACCACCCTGGACAACGAGGAGGCCGAGATCCGGGTCGGGCAGCAGATTCCGTTCACCACCGTGGACAGCAGCGGCCGGACGGTGGTCTCCTTCCAGGAGGCCTTCCTTCGCCTGAAGGTGACCCCGCACGTGACCGCCGACAAGCACGTCTCAATGAAAGTGGAAGCAGAAAATACGGTGGCGGGAACGAAGATTGAATTTACGGGCGGCTTCGCGTTCCCCCTGAACCAGCGGAAAGCCACGACCCGCATGCTGGTGCTAAGCGGGAGCACGGCCGTCATCGGCGGCCTGGTCCAGACCCTCGAAAACGAGCGCGAGACGTACGTGCCCTGGCTGGGCAAGATTCCTGTGTTGGGATGGCTCTTCAGGAACCGGAGCCAGAACATCGAGCCGACGCGGACGGAACTGTTGATCTTCATCACCCCGACGCTGGTGGAGGAGATCCGGCAGGCCCGCCGCTAGATCCTTCCCAGCGCCCGAGGAACGAAGCGCACCCTCCGGGGTGCGTTTTTGCTTCCGCTGACCCGACGCCATCGAGTACAATCGCCCCGCGCATGAGGAGGAAGGAGAGATGATACGTCACCTTGTCGTCCTGCTGCTCGTTCTGCTTGCGGCGGGCTCGGCCCGCGCAACGCAACATCTTCCCAGACTGGTCCTGGCCCTCGGGGACACGTCCTACCTGAGCGAGGAGGCGGTCGCGGAGGCGGGCGCCTCCCTCAGGACGGAGCGGGGGGAGTACACCCTGGAGGAATACAGCCTCGTCGTCCTGGCCAACGTCCCTCTCTCCGCCGTCCCCGGCGAGGTTCTGGAGGGACTTCCCGACTTCCTGGGAAAGGGGGGCTCGCTCCTGCTCACGGGCGGCCCCGGGGCCTTCGGCAGCGGGGGCTACGAGGCGATGGCGCCTTTCCTCCCTTTCCGCCTGCGGGGGGGGGCGGACTGGCGCGCAAACCCGTTCAAGCCGGTCCTGCTCCTCCAAGCTTCCCACGCCGTCTTCGCGGGCGTCACGTTCCAGAGCATCGGCAGCTTCAATGACGCGAACCCCCGGCCTGGGGCCTCCGAGCTGGCCCAGTACCAGGGAGGGGGGACGGCCGCCGGGGCCAAGTTCTCCTCGCCTCTGATTGCGGAAATGGGCTTCGGATCCGGAAGCGTCCTCGCCATTGCCTTCGATCTCGGTGCCGAAATCCGGGGCGGCTGGGGATCGGGCCCGCAGTTCGCG